>JBIIEQ010000102.1:0-9048 GCA_044237765.1 Methylococcaceae bacterium
TAACCGAGTCACCTTATCTTTACTCACGGCGTATTCACTCCTCTCGTAGGCATTGATGACCTTGAAGACCATCAAGAATACGCCGCCTCCATCAGCTGCTCATCCACAACTTTTGAGCATAACTCGATGCTCTGTTCCAAGCCTGTCAGCCTCATTTTGTCGCTAATCCTTTGTTCATGGATGGGGCTGTTGACCCCATGCCGCAGCGTATCTGGAAGGTCGATGGTGACTTTGACCGGCTGGAGATCGACCCTGAGGATTTCACAGAGTGCGTTACTAAAGATGGCTCGCAGGAGTACCGGACGGCTTCCCGCTCCAACGCAGGAAAAACAGAAAACACCTCCCAGAAAGATAGTGACTCCCAAACGAAAAAAAAGAAGGTCACCCAACCCGCTGATATCACCGGCAACAGCAGCCGCAACCGTTATTTCCTGCATAAAGTCAGGGAACGGCTTCTGGAGCAAGGACAGCATTTTGATCGCCAACCGCTAGTAGAAACGCTGCGGGGGGATCTCAAGAAAAGCAAGGCTCAACAATCCGATATCCAACGATGGAGCTCGGACACTTATCTGATTGCGGAGATCGAGAACTGTATCCGTTTTATTCAGCGTGAGGGTTATCAGCACAATCTGTTTGGTCTAAATACAGGACCGCATGAACTACATGAGTTTTCAGAGCGGTTTCTGCGAATACTCCCGTTAACACCGGGTGTCTTGCTGGTCAGGAGCCCCATGTCTTCTGGAAAAACCTTTGGGCTCCAAAAACTCCTCCGCTCCGCTAGAAGAGTCTTAGTCATCACTCACCGCCAAAGTTTGGCGCGAGATTTAGCGAGGCGTTTGGACATTTTTTGCTACCTGGATGGCAAGACCAAAATCCTAAATCAGGACCGAATGGTGATCTGTGTCAACTCTTTACACCGCATCAGTTACATGGATTATGACCTCGTTATCTTGGAGGAATCCGAACAGCTCCTTCGACACCTTTCAGGTCTAACATCGATCAAAGAAAAACCACACATTAACCATGAGTCATTCGAGCGCTGTGTCCGCCAGGCTCGACAGGTGCTCGCCCTCGACGCACAGCTCTCTGATCTCTCTGTCCGCACATTGGAGTTCATCAGGCCCAATGAACGCTTTAGTGTATGGAGGAATAACTTTCCTTGTCGCAAACAGCTCCGAATGCATGGGACTAAGCCGGAACTCATATCGGCTTTCGAACGGGCCGTAATGGAGCGAAATCGGGGTACTGGCAAACCCGTCGCATTGGTGACGAACTCAAAAACTATCGCACATCAGCAATACGAGCGCATTCGTAAAGATTTCCCCAAACTCAAGTGCCTCGTGATTTCCAGTCGGACCACCGGTGATGCTGAAATACAGGCCTTACTCAAGGACTTTGATTCGGAAGGATCCCAGTACGACGTGATACTTGCGTCACCGACGATGTCCACCGGGGTATCGATTGAGCAACTTGATTTTCGTGTCTTTGGTGTCTTTGCCGCCAACATAAACTGCCATACCGACTGTGCACAGGCGATATCAAGGTTCAGACTGGCTGAGCAGGTCGATGTCTTTGTGGCCAAAGGCAATTCACCAACCTACCGAGCCAGTCAGATTGTCGAAACTAGACTCAAGACCCTCCGGGACAAGGACATCTATTTTGCCAATGATGGAACCACGCCCAGCTTCAGGGCTGACCTGTTCCTGCGGGTGCAGGCTTATGAAGAGCAGGGAAAGGGGCTTCTACGTCAGAATTTTCTCTCGCTGGCGAGAGAGTCTGGCTGGTCAGTCGAGTTCATTGGGTTCAGTTTGGACAAGATGTTCACTGGGGGGCAACTCATCGCAACCGGCAGGGAGATAGAAGAACAGGTTCGAATTGAGAATCTCCAGGCATCCGAGCGACTCACAGATTCAAAGCTGGAGGAAATCAGCAGCAAAAATTTGCCAACTTCCCCCGAATTGGATGCTGTTGAACGGACCCATATGGAACGATTCTACTTCCGCTCCATATCACCAGAACTCATCATTCGTGATGGTCGTGGCTCTTATCGCACGGGCCTTCGAAACCTCGCGATGTTGCAAGAGGATACAAATGAGCTGATAGCGGAAGACAGGGCAGTGGCCATGGATATGTCGGCTCTCCCCCTGAACTTCCGCTCCAAAGGCATGGCCCGGGAATTGCTGACCTTATTTCTAAGAGCAGTGGGCTTACCCGAGGATGGGCAATTCGATGGGTTTCAGATGATCAGTGGCCAACTGGTACTGAGGAAGTCACCCAAACCCGCCGGTGAAGCTGGCATTGAAACGGTCTTTGTGGGGTGGACCAAAAACAGCCTGAATCGAGACGCACTGGAAGATATTGAACGACGGCGGCTAGAAATCAAGGCGTTCCTCGGTCGGAGTGTTCCACACAACTTTCAGAAGAATCCGGTTGGCTTCATTAACCAGATACTGAAGGAATGTCTGGCGGTACCGATCAGTTCAACTCGTCCTCGTGCCGGCCAAGGGAGAGCCTATCACTACACACTGCAATATTCTCGCCTGCAGATCTTGAATGCCGATCGGCTTCGTCGGAGCCAAGGTCTTCTTGGTTTGATTGGTATTGATGATCCAGAGGGTGATCCGTTTTAAGGATGCTCACTGCCTTAAAAACGGTCCACCCCTTCTACCTTTATCAAGTAATAAAGGGGGTGGACCACTCCCCGAATTCTCAACAATGGAAGGTGCACGGAGGCACCCCGATGATGGCAAGGAAAGCCCAAATAACTCAGTCCCCATGGGATGAAGCGAGAATAGCTCTCAGCCTGCGTTTCAAGGATCTGTCATCGGCGATCAAAGAGTACCGGGAACGGGCTGAAAAAAAGGTCCACCCCCACCACTTCAGCAATGAGATCAGGCTGATCAAGCGCCTGATCAACGGCGGCAATGACCGGCTCTCCATGGACGAGATGACACTTGACCAACTCATCAGCGCCTGTGATCTGATGACCAGGGATACTGAGCTGCTTATGTCTGGCATCGACTACAGCCAACGCAAGGCACTTCTGACGGATCAGATTCAAACTTGAGGATGCATCAACACGATCAAAATCACAGGGCGGAAGGCCGCCTGGGTAACAGAGCATCACGAGATGACTGGCCAGCGTCTACCGAGCTCCCTGAAGCCAGAGGCGCTGGCTCCGCATGAACTGCACCAAGAAGATCACTAATCGTGGAAGACCTTCATGAAATCAACCGATGACAGACCGGGTAGCCCGGCAAATACTGGGAGGAGATTCAAACATGATGACGTGCATAAAGAGGGGGTCAGATGACAAACATCATTGAATTCAAGTCGAAATCAGCCGATGCGGCTAAGCCGCCGAGGGTAGCACCCGACGAATACTATTGGCTGGAAGAACTCCATATGGCGGCTACCTATGCGGGTCTCGTGAGCCGGGACCTCGACGTATTGAAGATGCTGACCGAAGCCAAATACCAGATGCTGAAGGACGGCAAGGCGTTGACCCAGCTCCCCCTGGACGTCAGAACGAAATGCGGGGCCTACCTGGGTGGCACCAAAGAGGAAAGAAAAGCCCGCATCCAGAGTGTTATCGAGGCCATCTACTGTCGGAAATAATTTCAGCGGTGTAGTCCAGTCAAGAACTTTGATTCCAGACCATGGTGTTCAGAGCCAGCGGGCTCTGTCAGTATTTGAATGGCAGGTTCGAACTCGCAACCACAGCCCCAAGTAAACGCTGTATTTGGTTGCCTTTGGGATGCAATCCCACTTGCCCCCCCCGCTTCCTTGACTGCAGAGGCCTCGATGCCACCCCTGTAACAGCAAAACTGCCCTGATGTCTGCCTTTGATTCGGTGGGGGTCGCATGGGTAATCCAATCAGGGGCTTAAATCATAGTGAGTGCTTCGGCCTCCCGCCTCGTCTCTTACGAGGACTCGGCGATCAATCAGGTCCGTGATGTCTCTCAATGCGGTATCCGGTGAACACTTGGCGATCGCCGCCCATTTGCGGGTGGTGAGATGACCTTCAAACCCATCAAGCAGGCGATTGAGCACCTTGACCTGTCGTTCATTCATGGAGAGCCCGGCATGGCGTTGCCAGAAACGCGCCTTGGCCAGCACGGCGTCAAGCGTGTGCTGCGCCTGATCAAGTGCGCGCTGGAGGGTCGCCAAAAACCACTCCAGCCATTGGGTCACGTCCAATGTTCCCTTCTGAGTTCGCTCCAGAATGTCGTAATAGGCTTTGCGCTCTCTCTGAATCTGGGCGGCCAGACTGTAGAACCTTTGATGGCTGCCATCGGCACGCGCCAGCAATAGGTCGCCCATGGCCCGGGCGATACGACCATTGCCGTCATCAAAGGGATGCAGGGTGACAAGCCAGAGGTGACCAAGGCCCGCACGGATCAACGGAGGTTCGTCGGATGGCTCATTGACCCAGGCAAGGAATTGACTCATCTCGGCGTCCAGACGATCGGCGGGTGGTGCTTCGAAATGAACCCGTTGGCGTCCGATGGGACCCGAGACGACCTGCATGGGGCCATCGGCATCATCGCGCCAGGCACCCACCCGAATGGGGGATAAGCCGGAGTAGCCGGTAGGGAACAGCGCGGCATGCCAACCGAACAAGCGATCTGAGGTCAGCGGCCTCTGGCAATGAAGCGTAGCGTCGAGGATCATATCCACGACACCGTCGACGTCCCGGTCTACCGGAGCCAAGGCGCCAATGTCGACACCCAGACGACGTGCGAGGCTGGAGCGAACGGATTCGACGTTGAGTTGTTCGCCCTCGATCTCGCTGGTCTTGACAACATCTTCTGTGAGCGCCATGAGGCTGGCCTGGTCGCGGAGGGCCAACCCGACATCCGTCAGGCGGCCCAACAGGAGCCCTTGCCCACGACTGACTTCAGTCAAGAGACCCGCCAGGGTTGCCAGATCATAGCGCCAGCGGGGCCAGTCATTGGCTCCCCAGATATACCTGCAATCTCCGCTTTTCATGCGGAGATAGTGAGGCTTATTTAACGCAAGCGCAAACTAAATTCGGCCAGTCATTGCCAGCTCCACTTCAGACTGCATTGAGAATCATGCGAAAGTTGCTTCTGTTCGCCGTCCTTTTTATACCGATTTGGGTTCTGCCCGTGGATATGGTTCGTGCGGCGACCATCGGTCCAGATCTCACCCTCCCTGATGCGGACCGTCTGGCCATCGAAAGCAGCCTGGGAAAAGGCAGTTTGGGTCCTCCGGTGTCGGCACCCAGCATCGATGAGCCATCACAGTGGTTCCCGGCCTACCCCGGCACTAAGCTTTTCCAGGTGACTGAGGGACCTGATGGCGGATCCCAGCAACTCGTTGAATGGACGCCGACCAACGGTAGTACGAATGGCCGATATCAGTTCGGCCATGAAGAAGTCATCCTCCTTCGAACCGAGAAAGACGGTGATCTGATAATTGAGGGGATCGAGGATATTCAGGCGGAGTCGGTGACTCGTTATGATCCGCCCGAACCGTTCTTGCTCAAAGGGTTGGCGCCGGGTGAACATCAACAGACGCAGATGGCGATCAAGGTATTCTCTGCGCAAGATCCGAAGGAAGTCACCCATCAAGGCGAGTTGCATGTGACTTATGAGTATCTTGGCGCTTACCATCTGACGGTGCCCCCAGGCAGCTTCGATACCGCAATCACCAAGACCACCTTCAGTGGGAAGGTGGGTACGGCGAAGATCGAGGATATCAAATGCCGGTTCTTTGCCCAAAAAGTGGGTCTGGTCGCCACCATCGAGAACCGGCAAGTATCCGCCCTGCTGGTATATCAGTCGAACAAGTCTGTCACCAAGGTGCTCAGTCGATCGTCGCCTTGATGAGCCTGACAACACACGGCAGAACAGCCTCCTGATAACGCTGGATGATTACGCCTCAACAGACCTACCGCAAAATCATCCACGTCGACATGGATGCTTTCTATGCGGCGGTGGAGCAGCGGGATCATCCGGAGTTGAGGGGCAAGCCCGTCATCGTCGGCGGGCAACCGAATAGTCGCGGAGTAGTCGCTACCTGCAGTTATGAGGCGCGGGCGTTTGGGGTGAGGTCGGCGATGCCGTCCAGTCAGGCGATGCGGCTCTGCCCAGAGGCGATCTTTATACCGCCTCGGTTTGAAGTGTATCGGGAGATCTCGGGCGAGATCCGTGACATCTTTCTGGATGTGACGGATATGGTGGAGGGTATCTCGTTGGATGAGGCCTATCTGGACGTGACCATGAGTTCGGCCTGCCAGGGGTCGGCGACGCTGATGGCAAGGGAGATCAAACAGCGCATTCGGGACTCGACCGGTCTCACCGCCTCCGCCGGGGTCTCCTACAACAAATTCCTGGCGAAGATCGCGTCCGACCGAAACAAGCCGGATGGCCTGTGCTGCATTCTGCCGCGTGAAGCGGCGGAGATTTTACGGGGCATGCCAGTGGGGCGCTTTCATGGCATTGGACCTGCTACGGAGCGAAAGCTGGCCACGCTGGGCGTTAAGACCGGGGCGGATCTGGAGCGCTTATCGCTGGAGACCCTGTCCCAGCAGTTCGGCAAGGCCGGTGAGTATTACTATCGGATTGTGCGGGGTCAGGATGACCGTCCGGTCAATCCGAATCGAGCCCGGAAATCCTATGGGGCCGAGACCACATTTGAAACCGACCTCGCGGACAGCCAGGTAATGCTGGAGCACCTCATCGAATTAACCGAGCGAGTTTTGGTCAAGATGACCGCCCGCAAGGAGTGCGGTTGTACCCTGACGCTGAAGGTGAAATACGCCGACTTTGAACAGGTGACACGCAGTCGCACCCTTGGGTTTCCTTTTCTGGAGACGGCGGATGTGGCGCCACATCTGATGGATCTATTGCGGCGGACGGAGGCCGGTGAGCGCAAGGTTCGACTGTTGGGGGTGAGTTTTTCGTCGTTGAGCGCACTGTCCGTCAGTGCTCGCGGGCAGTTGGATCTGTTTGATCCTAGCCTGCGGTTTGGCGGCGGAAACCCTTATCGGTCAGGCTCAGTTTCGATCATTTCCAGCAACTCACCAGTTTTTGACCAGTGCCCTGAGCACATCGACCCGACTGATGACGCCAACCAGCTTTCCCTCATCCACCACCGGAAATTGCCGTAAGGTCGCCTGTGAAAAAAGCTCCGCCAGTTCGACGATGCTGATCGTGGGGGGTACACGTTGGAATTCGGTGGTCATCAAATCACCGATTTTGCCCGGCATCTCCTCGAAGTAGGAAGCCGTCGCCACCGCTTTCATACAGTCAAGCTCGGAAAACAACCCGACCAGTTGACCAGATTCATCAACCACCGGAACGCCGGTGATCTTCCTCTCAATGAACTGACGAATGGCCTCAAAGACATCCGTGTCCGGCTTCAACACGAACGGATTCTTGGTCATATAATCGCGCGCCGTGAGTTTTGCCAACATGCCGAACCTCCGCTTGGAATAGTCAAATAAGACAAGGAGTCCAACACCCGCATGCGATAGGCATCAGGTGTTTGAGTAAGCTACTCCGATTTATGCCGTTTTCAAGCCAATCTTAGCGGCTGCTTGACTGTAAAGGCGAGGGGGTAAATTGCGCCGGGCGTCCGTACCCGTCTAAGACTTGGCTGCGGAAACCCTCAGTCGTCGGTTTCGCCTATCTCAAAATCAACCGTTTCATCCTGGAGCAATTCGATGGCCAGGCGCAGCCGCTGAATGGCCTGATCCAGATCCTGGCGATTGATCGCCTCAGGGCCATTGTGAATGTCGGTAATGATTCTGGCAGCGGCCAAAGCGTGTTCCCGTGCCTCAGCTAATAAATAGTGGGTATTCACCCTTACTTTCTATGGGGATAAACCACGGCTGGTTTCAGGTTTTCACAGACTACTGAGGATTAGCCGGCAGTCACTCAAAGAGATTACTGCCGACCATCTGACATTAGATCAAAAAGTCTTCGATCCGACGACCTTCATTGATCAGGGCCACCAACCAGCGAGGCTTGACGCCGCGACCGGTCCAGGTCTGATCATGATTGTGAGGATTACGGTATTTGGGGGCCACTTTGCTGCCTTTGCGGGCGGAGACGGGCTTCTGGCCATCTGTGGTAATGGTAATCATGACGCCGATGGAGTCGGCCAGTTCTTTGATCTGAGCGATCACGGCACGGCGGCTTTCCTTGCGTTTGTCTTCGAGGGCTTTCTGCGCTCTGGCCGCAAGGGCATGTAATTCTTCGAGAGAGAGATGGGAAAGATCTTGGTTCATATTTACCTATTCAATGAGGAATACTTATGGAGCGGCTAATTTTAGCAGGGTTACGCATTTCGGTCTTATTGAAAGTTCAGGATTTTGAATGCTCGTCGATATCCCGTGCACCTTATTGGCAAATCACTTGATGGAGTATTTCGTTTAAGCTGCCTTCCGGCCATGATTGAAAGGTGCCGCTGCCCATTTCCTGAAAGACCACCTTCCCTTTGGCCATGGGTTTTCGGCAAAACCGGATGGCAATATCCCGGAGTTGATGGTGGGTGCAGTCCATCTCGATCTCTGATCTCACCGATTGAAACGTGCCAAAGCTCTCTTTGATCGGGACCGGATAGCTGCTGAGGACGACAACCGTAAAACCGACTGGAGTGGGCTGAAGGGTGGCGGGATCAAGGTAATAGCGTTCTCCGCCCACTTCAGCACTTGCGTAGGGTTGCCACTCGGCCTGGACGGCCAGGGAGCCGGTGAGGAGCCGGAGCGTTGAAAGGGTTCTCAGGCTTGCGGGGAGAATCCGTGGCCTTACCTCAGTTCTCATTGACGCAGTCGCGCAATGGTTTCCCGGGCTTGAAGTGTGGGAGTCGACGGGCAGACATAGAGAGTTTCTCACCCGTCTTGGGATTACGGACCTGCCTGGACTCATGGGCGCGGGTACTGAAACTGGGCGCGCTCAAAAACCAAGTGCAACACCCCGACCGTGTATGGTGTTGCGATGGGAAAACATTACGAACAATTGAAGCCTGAAGAACGAGCGACAGTGATGCTGATGGATAGAGAGGGTTCCAGTGTC
>JBIIEQ010000035.1:0-32655 GCA_044237765.1 Methylococcaceae bacterium
TCGATGCTCCTGCACCATCCGAACGGCACGTTCTCTCACTTCGGGGGAAAAACGGTTGGATTTATTGCTTTTCATGGCTCCATCTTCTCAGAGTTAGGAGCCTCCTCGTTTCCCGGGGCGGTTCATCGAGCTTCTTATGAGTTGATCGATTTGGAGTTAACCCGGACTTTCAGTGGATCCTCGAAGCCGGACAAGCATCGGGTGGTATGGCAGGCATCGTTGCCGCCTGAGTCAGCGAAGATCATTAGCGAAATCATCGCGGCCGCTATTACAGGAGAGCCATCATGAGAGCTTTTATTTTGTTGCTGGCCGTCAGCTCGGCCCAGGCCGAAACGCTGATCCTGCCCACGCACCCTGGCACCAACACGATCGACATCACCCAGCCTGGCATCAAGATTGAGGGTGACACGATCTATCAGACGATTCCGGGGCCGATGGGCATCATCAACCCGATCGGGACCACCTACAAAAGGGAGGGCAACGAGTACGTGCCGCACAAGGGGATCCTGGGGCCGCAGGATTTCGACAAACCCAGTTACCAGATCCAGGAGGAGTCTGGATATCGGCCTGCAGAGATTCCGCAGCTTGATCCTTTTGAGGATTGATTCGACAGTTACCCTACTTGGAGCGCTCCGACATCAGCTTCAATGCCGTGAAAGTAGACATGGGGTCGTCCGTCAGCATCAAAGAAATATCGTCTTGCGGTATTTCCTTCATCAACTCCAGGACTTCCTCCATATTTTTGGCCTTTCTGGCCCTGGCTCTCCATTCGGCCTCGTCCCAATCCGGAAACTGACAGCCTCTCTCCTGGCGATACATCGCGACGCGCTCCAACTCGGCCTCGTCCCAATACGGCAGCTGACCAGACATCTTTTGCGCTACATTCAGGGTGCTGTCACTTCATCGGAAGGCGGGAGAGCTGGATCCACCTCGTCTGGTAAAACAGATCGAGTTGAGCTCAGGTTTGCATTGGTTGAGGTGATGGCATTCAAGGGCAAAAAAGCACCCCAATCCCCGGCCAATTCAGCCGGAGGGAGGCACATTCGGCGTTTCCCCCAGCTAGCCGCCAGGATCCGCCGAACCTCGTCCGGCATTTCGGGTGGCTCGTCCGTCATCTTGTCATTCGGATTGATTTGGTTCATCTTTGGGGTCGCGATTCGGGGGAGAACCGCTGGCTTCTCAGAAAGGTCTCCGGGGATGACCAACGGCTCGTCGCCACCGCGTTCCCTCCTTGGACAATTGTAGGCCTCTGGACTGGAGCACGGCGGCACCTATTCATTCTGCTATTCACTGGGACAGCTGCATCAAGAAGTTCCGGATCAACAGGGGCTCCTGAATTCGTTTCCAGGTAGCACTATGATCCGAGGCTCAAGCCGAAATTAGCAACCTCACTTCCTGCCAGTCAAGCTGATGTTGTGGGCGATCAAAAAGTAGTCAATCCAGCACGGGCATTGCCCTGCCTCACTCTGCCGGGGTTATCCACACGGTCGCCCACAGAATCTGTGGATGATTGTGCCAGGCGGAGAGGCTCTTGGATTCGAATAGCCCAGACACGAACTCACCTTCACCGGAGAGCGGCACGAAGGCCAAACCAGATTCACCCCCAACACAATGGCGCTTCGGCTGATCTTTAGCCGCTTTAGCCAAATTGGCCGTAGCCACCCGGCAAGAATCATTTTGCCAAGGTCGTCCGCCCCGGTTTCGTGCCAAAATCGCCCCTAGGAATGGGTTTTCGAGTAGCCAAATGAGTAGCCGTAAGCGAACACAGATTTATTTATCAATATAAATCAATGGATTGAAATCATTATGAGGATTATGACCCTGAATGCCAATGGCATTCGATCGGCGGCCCGAAAGGGCTTTTTCGAATGGATGGACACGCAACAGGCCGATATCCTGTGCCTGCAGGAAACCAAGGCACAGGAACACCAGCTGAGTGAGCCTCACTTCTGGCCGGATTCCCATCGTGCCTTTTTTCTGGACGCTGAAAAAAAAGGTTACAGCGGCGTCGCCATCTATTCCACCCGGGAGCCCGATGACGTCATCCGTGGCCTGGGCTGGCCGGACATGGATGCAGAGGGGCGTTACCTCGAAGCCCGCTTCGGCAAACTGAGTGTGGTCTCGATTTACATACCTTCAGGCTCCTCCAGTGAGGAGCGGCAGGCCATCAAATTCAGCTTCCTGGAGCGATTCCTGCCTTATTTGCAAGACTGTGCGAACTCCGAGCGCGATTACATTTTCTGCGGCGACTGGAACATTGCCCACAAGCCGATCGACCTCAAAAACTGGCGAGGCAATCAGAAGAACTCCGGATTTCTGCCGGAAGAGCGAGCCTGGCTGGATGTGGTTTTCGATCAAGAGGGTTGGGTGGATGCCTTCCGAACGCTCAATGAAGAACCCGACCAATATACCTGGTGGTCAAATCGCGGCCAGGCCTGGACCAATAACGTCGGCTGGCGTATCGATTACCAGGTCGTCAGCCCTTCACTCAAACCCTGCCTGCGTGCCGCCTCGGTATACAAGGACGCGCGCTTTTCCGACCATGCCCCACTCACCATCGACTATGACTACCCCTTCCCTGCGTGAACGCTTGCTGAACAAGCGAATCCTGCTTTGCATCGTTACCGGATTCTCCTCCGGGTTGCCGCTGTTTGTCCTGATCAGCCTGCTATCGGCATGGCTGCGCGAAGGTGGTGTGGACCTCAAGGCCATCGGCTTGCTCGCACTCGTCCAATTTCCCTACATCTGGAAGTTCGTCTGGGCGCCACTATGCGATCGTTATGGACTGGGACTGGGGCGACGACGCACCTGGATGCTGTTCAGCCAGCTGGCCCTGATCGTGACCATCCCCCTCTTTGGGTGGCTTTCGCCACAAACCGACATGGCCCAGATCACCGGGCTCGCCATACTCGTGGCGCTGTTTTCAGCCACCCAGGATATCGCCATCGACGCCTACCGACGGGAACTGTTGAAGGACGAAGAAATGGGCCTTGGCAATGTCGTCCACGTCAATGCCTACAAGATCGCGGGACTGATCCCGGGGTCGCTATCGCTGATTCTTGCCGATCATCTGTCATGGCCCTGGGTCTACGGCATTACTGCGCTGTTCATGGTTCCCGGCCTGCTGATGACGCTCATGGTCAAAGAACCCCCGGCTTCGGTCCAGGCGCCGGCGACCTTGCGCCAGGCCATCATTGAACCCTTTCACGAGTTCATTAACCGCAAAGGGTGGGTCAGCGCGCTGTACGTCCTGGCCTTCATCTTTTTCTACAAACTCGGTGACAGCATGGCCACGTCGCTGGCTACACCGTTTTATCTCGACATGGGATATTCAAAGACAGAAATCGGCATGATTGCCAAGAATGCAGGACTCTGGCCGAATGTCATCGGTGGCATCCTGGGTGGTATCTGGATGATCAGGTTGGGCATGAATCGCGCCCTGTGGGTTTTTGGCGTGCTACAGGCCGTGGTGATTCTCGGCTTCGCCTGGCTAGCCACGGCGGGCCATACTCTACCGGGTCTGGCATCCGTCATCGCCGCCGAGGCCTTCGGGGTAGGACTTGGCACGGCGGCCTTCGTCGCCTTTACCGCCACAACCACCCACCCCGCCTGTACCGCTACCCAATTCGCCCTGTTCACCAGTCTAGCGGCTACGCCCAGGACGCTGGCGAATTCATTGACCGGGTTTCTCGTCGAAGGCGGCGACATCCGGATTGGTGGGTCAACCCTGTTTCACATCGATGCGCTGGGTTGGGAGCGCTTTTTCCATCTCTGCTTTGCCGCTGCTCTTCCCGGCATGTTGCTGTTGTTCAAGGTCGCGCCTTGGAGGCACCCAACCCGGTAATCTCACTTCTTGATATAGAGATCCGTGATCGTCCCCTCGACCATTTCGGCCGCAAAGGGGAAGGTTTCGGAAAGCGTGGGATGGGGATGAATGGTCAGCGCGATGTCAGAAACATCCGCCCCCATTTCCAGGGCCAATACGGCCTCGCCGATCAACTCCCCGGCATTCGGACCGACGATGCCGGCACCGAGAATGCGGTGGTTTTCCTTGTCGACGATGATCTTGGTGAGACCCTCGCGGCGGCCGATGCCGAGCGCACGGCCACTGGCGGCCCAAGGAAAGGTCGCCGTTTCGATGGCAACACCCTGCGCCTTGGCCTGGGTTTCGGTCAGGCCCATCCAGGCTAGTTCGGGGTCCGTATAGGCGACGGAAGGAATGGTCAGGGCCTGGAAGGCGGACTTGTGTCCGGCAATCACTTCCGCCGCAACCTTGGCTTCGTGTGTAGCCTTATGAGCCAGCATCGGATTACCGACCACATCGCCGATGGCAAAGATGTTGGGGGCGTTGGTCCGTTGCTGAGTATCGACCGCGATGAAACCCCGCTCATCGACCTTGACCCCGGCATTTTCGGCGCCAATGCTCAGCCCATTGGGCCGGCGTCCGACCGCGACCAATACCTTGTCGAACACTTCGGAGGCCGGCGCCCCTTCGCCTTCGAAAAATACCTCCAGGCCCTCGGTCCTGGCCTCGATCCGGGTCACCTTGGTCTTGAGGTAAATGTTGTCGTACCACTTCTTGATGCGCTGATGCAGCGGCTTGACCAGATCGGCATCACAGCCGGGAATCAACTGATCCATCAGCTCGACCACGGTAATGGCCGAACCCAGTGCGTGATAGACGGTGGCCATTTCAAGCCCAATGATGCCGCCACCCACAATCAGCAAACGCTTGGGGATGTCCGCCAGTTCCAGCGCGCCGGTGGAATCGATCAGACGCGGATCATCGTTCGGGAAACCGGGAATCTTGACCGGTTGCGAGCCGACAGCAATGATCGCGTGGTCAAACGTCACTGTCTTCTCACTCTCGGCAGTGCTGACCACCAACGCCTTGTCCGAGGCAAAGCGCCCTACGCCCTGCACCACCGTCACGCCGCGCTGCTTGGCCATCGACGCCAGCCCCATCGTCAGCGTCTTCACCACCTTGTTCTTGTGATCGCGCACCTTATCCAGGTTGATCTCAGGCGGAGCGAACTTGACACCCGTACTGGCGCTCTCAGCCGTCTCGTGGATGATCTGGGCGGAATGCAGCAGCGCCTTGGACGGAATACAGCCGACGTTCAGGCACACGCCACCCAGCGTCGGATAACGCTCGACCATCACGACCTTCTTGCCGAGATCGGCGGCGCGAAAGGCCGCGGTGTAGCCGCCGGGACCGCCACCCAACACCAAAACTTCGGCATGCAAGGAGGAATTCTCACTCATGTTTTAAAACCGCTGAGGGGGTTACTGGGCGAGTGCCCAAGATTTTTTAGAGCAACACGCGACGCAAATCGGCCAGCGTGCTGCCGAGATGAACGATAAAACGCGCACCCTGGGCACCGTCGATCACCCGATGGTCATACGACAAGGAGAGCGGCAGCATCAGGCGCGGCACGAACTGTCCATCCTGGTAGACCGGCTTCATCTGACTGCGGGACAGGCCGAGAATGGCCACTTCGGGGGCATTGATGATCGGCGTGAAGGCGGTGCCGCCAATACCGCCCAAACTGGATATCGTGAAACAGCCACCCTCCAGATCGGCGCCGCGCAGTTTCTTGTTGCGCGCCCGCTGACTTACATCCATCAATTCCGCGCCCAGTTCAAAAACGCTTTTCTGGTCGACATCGCGAATGACCGGCACCACCAAGCCTTCCGGTGTATCGACGGCGACGCCGATATGAAAGTACTTCTTGAGGACCAAGGTATCGCCGCCCGGGGCCAGTGAGGCATTGAACGAAGGAAACGCTTTCAGCGAAGCCGCAACCGCCTTCATGACAAAAGGCAGCAAGGACAATTTGACTCCACGCTTTTCAGCTTCCGCCTTTAGGGATACCCGGAAGGCCTCGAGCTCGTTGATATCGGCCTCATCGAACTGCGTGATATGCGGGATCGAAACCCAGTTGCGATGCAGATTGGGGCCGGAGAGTTTCTGAATGCGGCCCAGCGGCAAGGATTCGACCGGACCGAACCGACTAAAGTCGACTTCAGGAGCCGCGGGCCAGGCAAAGCCACCCACGCTCGTTGAACCCGGCTGATCCGCGCGCTGCAGGTTCTGCTTGACGAATTGCTGAACGTCCTCACGGGAAATTCGCCCCTTAAGACCGGTGCCCTTGACCCGCTCCAGAGAGACACCCAGCTCGCGGGCGAACTTACGTATGGCGGGGCTGGCATGCGGAGGCATGGCCTGCCCCTCGGCCAAGATTGGCTCGCGCCTGACAGGAGAGATGGCTGCAGCTTCTGCCACCACCGGCATGGACTGAGGAGCCGGCTGAGTATCCTTTTTGGAAGGCGACGTAAGGGTTGGAGCATTTGACGCTGCGCCGGCGACCGCCAGGAGCAGAATCGGCGTGCCCTTGCTGACCCGATCACCCGCCTTGACCTTCAGCGCCTTGACCACGCCGCCGAACGGCGCCGGCACCTCCATTGCGGCTTTGTCGCTCTCCAGGGTGATCAGCGAGTCGTCGGCATTAAGCGTATCCCCCACCTTGACCAGCACTTCGATGACTTCGATGTCCTTGTAATCGCCGATGTCAGGAACGCAGACTTCCTGCTCGGAAGGAGCCTCGCTCACTGGCGCCACCACCGGGGCCTGCAGCGGTTGCTGAATGGCTGTTGCAACCGCGGAAACAGAAGCTGGGGACTGTAGCGGGGCGGAAACAGACGCAGGCGCGGATGTCGCCGATTCGGACTCCGACTCGAGCACCAGAATCAGCGCTCCCTTGCTGACCCGATCACCCGCCTTGATGGCAACGCTTTTGACCGTGCCCCCGCTGGGTGAAGGTACTTCCATCGCGGCCTTGTCACTTTCCAGCGTAATCAGCGAATCTTCGGCCTGGATCACATCCCCCGGCTTGACCAGAACCTCGATGACCTCAATATCCTTGTAGTCACCGATATCCGGAACATGAACCTCGTTCTGAACAGCAGACATTTGATTTCCTCAGACGGTCAGCGGGTTGGGTTTTTCAGGATCGATACCCAGTTTGGAAATCGCCTTGGCAACCACCTTGACTGAAATGTCTCCTTGATCGGCCAGTGACTTGAGCGCTGCCAAGGTAATGTAGTTGCGGTCGACCTCGAAGAAGCGACGCAATTCCGAACGACGATCACTGCGACCAAAGCCATCGGTACCCAATACCGAGTAGGTTCTGGGTACGTAGGGACGAATCTGATCGGCAACAATCCGCATGTAATCGGACGCCGCAACAACGGGGCCTTGGGTGGGTGCCAGCTGCTGCTCGACATAACTGAGTCGACGCGGCTTATCGGGGTGCAGCAAATTCCATCGCTCGCAATTGATGCCATCACGGCGCAACTCATTGAAGCTGGTGACGCTCCAGACATCGGCATCGATGCCATAGTCCGCCTTCAGCATTTCAGCCGCCGCCAGCGTTTCCCGGAGGATGGTCCCGCTGCCCAGCAGCTGTAGTTTTGCGGCTTTACCCGCATCCCGAATCCTGTACATACCCTTGACGATCCCCTCCTCGCTGCCTTCGGGCATGGCGGGGTGGGCATAGTTTTCGTTCATGACCGTCAGGTAATAGAACACCTGTTCGCCTTCCTGGTACATGCGGCGCATACCGTCCTGAATGATGACGGCCAACTCATAGGCGTAACAGGGATCGTAGGCGACGCAGTTGGGGATGGCGGACATCGCCAAAAGGCTGTGACCATCCTGGTGCTGCAATCCCTCCCCTGCCAGCGTCGTGCGGCCGGCGGTCCCGCCGAGGAGAAAGCCCTTGGCCCGCATATCGCCCGCCGCCCACATGAGATCACCGACGCGCTGGAATCCGAACATCGAGTAATAGATGTAGAACGGGATCATCTGCACGTTGTGGTTGCTGTAGGCGGTACCCGCAGCAATCCAGGAACACATGGAACCAGCCTCGTTAATGCCTTCCTCCAGAATCTGACCGGTCTTGTCCTCCCGGTAATACATCACGCTGTCGGAATCTTCCGGCTCGTAGAGCTGGCCCACGGAAGAATAGATACGGTACTGGCGGAAAAGGCTGTCCATGCCGAAAGTACGGGCTTCGTCCGGCACAATCGGGACGACATAACGCCCGACCTTGTTGTCCCTGAGCAGCAGGGTCAACATGCGCACGAAAGCCATGGTCGTGGACATGTCGCGATCTTCGCTGCTCTTGAGCATGCTCTCGAATAACTTCAGATCCGGCACCTGCAGGTGCGGTGCCTCCCGGCGACGCTGCGGCAACGCTCCGCCCAGCGCCTTGCGACGCTCGCGCATATATTGCATTTCCGCGCTGTCATCGGGCGGCCGGTAGTAAGGCACATCGGCCAACTGGTCGTCCGCCAGCGGAATCTTGAAGCGATCGCGAAAAGCACGGATGGAACCATCATCCAGCTTCTTCTGCTGGTGGGTGGACATACGCCCTTCACCCACCGGCCCCATGCCGTAGCCCTTGACGGTCTTGGCCAGAATCACCGTGGGCTGACCGCTGTGATTCGCTGCCGCGTGATAGGCGGCATAAACCTTGTGAGCGTCGTGGCCGCCACGGTTCAGGCGCCAGATGTCCTCGTCAGACATATTGGCCACCATTTCCTTGAGTTCGGGGTATTTGCCGAAGAAATGCTCGCGGGTATAGGCGCCGCCCTTGGCCTTATAAGCTTGGTATTCGCCGTCCACGGCCTCTTCCATGCGCTTCTTGAGCAGTCCCTTAGTGTCCTTGGCCAGCAAGGGATCCCAGTAGGAGCCCCAAATGACCTTGATGACATTCCAGCCGGCACCGCGGAAGTTGGCTTCCAACTCCTGGATGATTTTGCCGTCACCGCGCACGGGGCCATCGAGCCGCTGAAGATTACAGTTGATGACGAAGACGAGATTGTCCAGCTTCTCGCGTCCGGCCAGACCGATGGCGCCCAGCGATTCCGGCTCGTCCATTTCGCCATCGCCGCAGTAGCACCAGATCTTGCGGCCCGCCGTTGACAGAATGCCGCGATCTTCAAGGTACTTCATGAAGCGCGCTTGGTAGATCGACATGATGGGACCGAGCCCCATGGACACCGTGGGGAACTGCCAGAAATCAGGCATTAACCAGGGATGCGGGTAGGAACTGAGCCCCTTGCCGTTCCCTTCAATCTCGGCCCGGAAGTAATCGAGCTGCTCCTCGCTCAGCCGCCCTTCCATGAAGGCGCGGGCATAAATTCCCGGAGCAGCATGCCCTTGGAAGTAGACCAGATCGCCACCAAAATCCTTGCTGGGCGCCCTGAAGAAATGATTGAAGCCAACGTCATATAGCGTCGCGGCGGAGGCAAAACTGGCAATGTGTCCACCATATTCTGTGGACTTGCGGTTGGCCCTCACGACCATCGCCATGGCGTTCCAGCGAATGAACGAACGAATCCGATGCTCCAGCGTGGCATCGCCCGGAAGCCGGGCCTCCATGTGGGTCGGAATCGTATTGATATACGCCGTGTTGGCGGTGTACGGGAGGTTTGCGCCAGACCGACGGGCCTGATCGACCAGGCTCTCAATCAGGTAATGGGCTCTTTCAATCCCTTCAGAGCCAATGACCGCCTGGAGTGCTTCCAACCACTCGCGGGTTTCTTCAGGATCGGGATCCTGGGCAAGATGAACGTTCTGGGTTAATTGCGAATTTGAGCCAACCGCCATAAATCTAGCTTCCTTGGACGTGGGAGTTCATCCGAACGAGGACACCGATTATAGACAAGCCGCCCACCACTATTCCATTGAATCGGCCGATTTAGGCAAGTCTTCTCCCTAGCAAGGCACGAGCACGTGGGTAAAAACCAGCAACTCAGCGCCATGGAACTGCCGTAACCGGCAAGCGTCGCGCGGACCGGATCGCCGCCTTAATTCCAGGAATTTCCTTACTTATCAATCAGTTTTGCTTTAAACCGCCTTTCTTGCACTTTGCGTCGACTTCCATGACCATACCCGAGGCCATACAAGGGACTGCATGCCTGAATCAAGAAACAATGGATTCACCGACAATAATTTAAAAACTGGACAATAACAGGGGAAAAATCATGACCATTTTGCATCGTGCTTCCGCGGAGTTTTTGGGTACCTTCTGGCTGGTGTTTGGCGGATGCGGCAGTGCCGTGCTTTCAGCCGCCTTTCCGGAAGTCGGCATTGGCTTGTTGGGCGTGTCATTCGCCTTTGGTCTCACGGTGCTGACCATGGCCTACGCCATTGGCCACATCTCCGGTTGCCATCTGAATCCGGCCGTGTCGATTGGCCTATGGGCCGGCGGACGTTTTTCTGCCAAGGAACTGGCGCCGTATATTGCGGCTCAGGTGGCGGGCGCCATCGTCGGTGCCGGGGTACTGTATCTGATCGCGAGCGGCAAGGCCGGTTTTGATGCTGTCTCCAGTGGCTTTGCCGCCAATGGTTATGGTGAACACTCACCCGGACAATACGGCATGTTCTCCGCCCTGATGGCCGAACTGGTGCTGACTTTCATGTTCCTGATGATCATCCTGGGCGCGACCGATGGTCGTGCACCCGCAGGCTTTGCGCCCATTGCCATCGGCCTTGGGCTGACCCTGATCCACCTGATTGGCATTCCGGTCGACAACCTGTCGGTCAATCCAGCCCGCAGCACCGGACCGGCCCTTTTTGTTGGCGGCTGGGCCCTGGCCCAGCTCTGGCTGTTCTGGCTGGCACCGATTGCCGGAGCCTGGCTGGCCGGAAAGGCCTACAGCTGCCTGGGCGCGAACAAGTAATCCTCAGGATCGCAACGCTTCCGCGTTGGTTACTTCGGTACAGGGACGTACCGCCTCTGCTTTCCGACTCATTTCATTAATCGCCCATCGACGAAAACTCCCGCTCGCATTCTTCACCCAAATCGCCATCACCAGATAGCCAAAGGGAAGCTGCAGCCCGCCAGCAACCTCATTCAGTTCGGTAAAGGCAACGCCAGGGCGACGATGATGGTCCGCATGCCGGGTCAAACCCAGGAACATGAAGAGGCTCACGGCAGAATCGCAATGCCAGGCCGTCTCTCCCGACCGATCGGATTCGGAAGTCAGGCCAAAATGCTGAAAGTAATTCACTGCCTCCAATAGCCGGACGGCTACCCAACTCACATAAATCCAGGCAAACAGCGCCAATCCGCCGAAGGCCATCAGGTATAAGCCCATCAATAGCAGCTCCACCCCCAGCCCGATCAGCAGGGTTCGTGGCTGGCTGCGCCAGGCAATCCTCCATTGGCCACCCACAGAGCGCCAAAAAAAGGCCCGATAACTTTCGTCGGCGGAACAACTGGAAGGATCGCCCGCCGTTCCGAGTTGCGCATGATGACCGAGACGATGCGACACGAAAAAATGATCGTAAAACACCGACATCAGCATGAGACGGCCAATGAGGCGTTGCCACCACGATCGGCGATGAATGAGTTCATGGGCCGGCGCAATGACCGAACAGCAAGCATTGGTTCCGCATAGAATCCGCAAAACCACCAGATTAAGCAGGGAGGTAACGACGGTCTCGCCACCTGACCACTGCAGGCGGAAAACCATCCAGCCCATCGCCAACACATTGGCCATCTGCAACAAGAACAAACACCACAGCAAGCCATCGAAAAAGACTCGGGGCGCGGCATGAGGAACAGGCCGGCTCTCGCTCGGCCCCCATCGATCCGCCACAACCATGAGCAGCACAGGCAAGATCCAGATCAGCGCGGTGAATCCCGGATGTGGCCCGGTGGTCAGAAAAATCAACGCCGAGACTGGCAAGACCAGGGACAAGGAAAAGCCACTCCACCAGGGCAGGATGGATCGGCTCGGGGCTGGCGACAGCCCCGCCACGGGAGGATTTCTCGTTAGAATGTACATGTCTGCATGCGTCGCTGGGTTGGCTCTGTCTGTTGAATCCGAGGGCTGTGCTTTCCGAATGATTACTGCAACATGCTCGGCCGAGTTGTCCGGCCAGCCGAACCACCAAGCAAACCCGCACGCGCTCTTCTGACCCGTGAAACATCGACCCAACAGCCCGACAGTTTACCTTGGGCTTTGCTCCACCTACCACGATCCGGCGTTGGCGCTGATTAACGAGCAAGGTCAGGTGCTTTTTGCCGAAGCAACCGAGCGCACCCTGCAATACAAGCGGGCGCTGAACTGTGAGCCGGACAATCCGTTCCTGTTGCCAAAGGTTCTGCTGGATAAGAGTCCGGATGCCGGCAGGTTCGTCATTGCCGGCAACTGGAAGTGGCAGCGCCCGCTTTACGAACGACTGGCGGACGCAATGCAGTGGCTGACACCGCGCGGCATCCTCCGCTACCGAGGCCGGCAACTGACCACCTGCCTGGAAACCTGGGAACTCAATCACATGCAGGCGTGCCAGCACCATGCGCTGAAGCGATCAGGCATCAATCTGGCGCGGACGCTGAGACAGCATTTTCCTAACGCGGCGGTGGAGTTTCGCCACTATGACCATCATCTGGCACACGCGGGCCTTGCCTGCCATGGCAGTCCTTTCGAGGAATCGGCCTGCGCCGTCATCGACTCCTATGGCGAACACGGGTCTCTTGCCTTCTTCCATTTTCGGAAAGGTCAACTGAAACCGCTGTTCACTTCCAGGGGGCCACAAAGCCTCGGCTTCTTTTTCATGAAGCTGACCGAATTGTGCGGATTCGACTGGATGGGCGGTGAAGAGTGGAAGGTGATGGGACTGGCCCCCTATGGCCAGATCAATGAGGAGATTTTCCAGCACCTGCGCCGCATGATGCGGGTTGAAAACCTGGACATTCGGCAGGACCGGGCGTCATTTTTCGACTCGCTGCGCTGGCTGGAAACCCGTCGGCGCCAGCCGCAAGATCCGCCTGAAGCCGCCGCCGATCTGGCTCGCACCGGACAGCAGTTTTTCGTCGAGATCGTCAACCAGCTCATCAAAAATCTCCACGCCTCGGGTTTGTCGGATCACCTCACCCTTGGAGGCGGTTGTGCACTGAATTCAGTATGCAATGGACAACTGCTCGAGCGTACGCCCTTCCAATCACTGCATATCCCATCCGCGCCAGCCGACGACGGCACCGCCCTTGGGGCCGCCCTTCTGGCCTGGCATGAGGATCACCCCGGGCAGCGCCGCGCCATCACTGAAACACTGACGCCCTACCTTGGGAACTCGATTGATGAATCCGCCGTCACTCGCTTCGCCCAATACTCGGGACTGCCGGTGCAGCATCTGCCGGACGGTGGCATCATTGAAGCCACTGCTCAGACACTGGCCGAAGGCAAGATCGTTGGCTGGATTCAGGGTCGGGCGGAATTTGGCCCACGAGCACTGGGCAATCGGTCCATCCTGGCCGATCCGCGGTCAGCCGACATGATGGACAAGGTCAACCGAGTGGTTAAATTTCGCGAACAGTTCCGGCCCTATGCACCCGCCATTCTTCACGAATACGGCGATGCCTATTTCGAGCACTATCAGGACACGCCCTACATGGATCGAACCCTCCGCTTCAGGCCAGAGGTGTGTTCCAGTGTACCGGCCGTCGTCCACGTCGATGGCACGGGTCGGTTGCAATCGGTCACCGCCGAACGGAATCCCAGCTTTCACGCCCTGCTCAGCGCATTTCATGAGCGCACCGGCGTGCCCATTCTGTTGAACACCAGCTTCAACGTCATGGGCAAGCCCATCGTCAACAGTGTTGAAGATGCCTTTGGCGTGTTCATGGGCTCGGGGCTGGATGTTTTGATCATTGGCGATTATCTCTTCTCCAAACCCGGAACCCGTCGTGACTGAGTGGCCGACACTTTGCCAGGCTCTCCTGAATGGACCTTGCTCACCGGCCGTCCTGGAGAGGTCCGAGTGGGTGCTGAGCCAGGCACTGGTTGACACCGCGTCAGGCCCCGCCACCCGCGGAAGTTTTGACGAGAGCCATTGGCACCTCGAGCCGCCGCTGAAGGGCGACATCATCACACCCAGCCCGCTCCTGCTGAAATCCTTGGCACCCTTGGCGCTATTGGACGGCGTCTGGCTGGCACGGACCGCACAGCCTGCCACGGGTCATTTGCCGGCTGCCTGCCGGTTGCTCCGCATCTATACAGAAACGGTCAGCATCGATTATCCGGCGGAGTCACCCCCGCTGCGCTACCGGGCACAGTTGACCGAGGCGGGCATGACGTTGCCACCCATCGACAGCCCGAAATTCTTTTATGCCGGCTTTCGCGAACCGGCACTCAAAGCCGCGGCGATGGCCCTGATTTTCATGCATCGGCCCCTCCGCTACGCACCGGAACTGCTGGGTTACACGCTGGCCCATCTGGGCCGGGAACCAGAGCCCTGGGAAGATTGCAAGCTGCGCCCAATCCGGCTCCGACATCAGGCATGGGTGCGCGAAGCCCTGGAGATTGGTCTGGCGGAAGGCATGAGCAAGACCCGCATTGACGCCGGATGGCGGCTCTACATCGCCCTGTATGAAGGCATCCATGAAGACTGTCAATCTCGGGAAGGTCAACCATCACCGACGCGTGAAGATCAATTCGCCACGCTCATACAAACCCGGCGAAGCCATGCGCTCGGCTATCACCAGAATATTCGGCTGGGAGACAAATCCCTGGATGAGTGGCTGGCAAACGCCCACCAGGACGCTCGGCCTCTGCTCAGGGCGTTGCATGATTCACCGCTGATTGATCGGGCCTGCCCGGCGTCCAGCCGGCTGATTCGTGCCATGGAATTTGGTGGCCCGATGTTCGGGGTATTCAGCCCGCAGGAACGGGAAGACACTCTGGCCTGGATCGAAGACCCCCGATCACCAGGCACCACTCCCAATCACAGCGCACCGGAGGAACGAAGTCCGAACAATCCCTGCCCCTTTCCCGATTTCGAGCAAAGTTGCGTGAAACTCGCGCGTTCGTATCGGCTACGAACACGCGACCTCTACCTGGCCCTGCTGCAATCGGAGTCACCCATAGACACCCCGCCGGAGGCCGATCGCTGCATACAGAAAATACTCAATCGCTCCCACCAGCTCCGTCTTCTCGGCTTCGGGGATAAACCATTCGCCTATACCCCCGAGGCCCTCACCCGGTTTGTGGAAACACGCCACCGAAATGAAGTCGGTCGCTACCGTCCCCTCAAGGGCACCCCCAAGATCAACAAAGCCTTCTGTCAGTGGGCAATCCTGCAACTAGCCCCAGCTATACTGTTGGATGGCGCCTGGCTGGCTAGTATTCCTTCGGCGGCGGAAAAACTGGGGCCGGTCCGTCGGCATCTGCTCAAGATTTACGTCGATGAACTCGGCCACGGCCGGGAAGACTGGAACCATCCAAATGTCTACCGGCGGTTGCTGGAAAGCCAGGGTTTGAGCTTGCCCAATTTCACCACGGAGGCATTCGCCCACCATCCGGCCCTGCTTGGCGCGGCATTTGAACTGCCGGTTTATCTCCTGACCATGGGACTCCTGATCGATCGATACCTACCAGAACTACTGGGACTCAACCTGGCCATTGAGCTGAGCGGGCTGGGTGCCAGCTATATGAGAGCCATCGATATTCTCCGCCATCACGGCATGGATCCCACCATTGTCGAACTACATTTGAGCATCGACAACCTCGCCACTGGTCATGCCGCACGGGCACGAGATGCGATTGTTCTTTACCTTGAAGAGGTTCGGCAACGGCAAGGAGCCCCGGCGGTTGATCGTGTCTGGAAGCGGATCTGGCTGGGCTACCAATCACTCCACGCCGCCACGCTATCACTGAGCCTGGGGATTGTCAGTCGATATGTCCTGCATCGCGCAGGCAGGCGAGTTGATTCTCACGCCGAGTCTTGGATATGACTCTCCACCCAGACCGACAAACCGCGCAGGACGATGTCAACATTTAACTCAAACGGGATTGATAGCTGCCTGCCAATCCGTTCGGCATCACCTCCAGCCAACACGGGCCAGACCGGTTCATTCAACCCTTCGGTCAACTGAGTCAGCGTTTTTTCGATCAGTCCGGCACAGGCCATGAGGCAGCCGGCTTGCATGCAACCGGCGGTGTCGTGGCCCAATTCAAAGGCTCCGGAAAGCACCTCCGAGCCGCCCAATCCATGGGCGTCGGTCAGCAATGCGCGCTGCATGGTCGTGAGGCCCGGCGCGATGAGACCGCCGCGATGACGGGCTTGTCCATCCAACAGATCCAGGGTGATCGCCGTGCCGCAATCGACCAGGCACGCTGGAAGCGCATACTCTGCCTGCAGACCCAAGAGACCGAGCCAGCGATCGACACCCAGTTGTTCCGGTTTTGAATAGCCATTGAACACAGGGCCATGAAGAGCTTCGGATCGGGCATAGTGAACGGGGATATCCCAATGCCTGCCGACCCAGCTGTCGATGTTTCCGGCAATTCCAGGTCCGGCGACATTGGAAACCACCACGGCCTCAGGCCGCTGAAGCGTGGACCAGTGCCCATCGAGGGCGGCGGCAAGTGGGGTGTCATGGGTGGGAAAGGGTGATCCCGGCGTCCAGGTCGAATCCGTCGCCAAGACCCACTTGATGCGTGAGTTCCCTACATCCACCAGCAGCCGCGCCCGGCTCACGTCGGCTTGACCCGCAAGCGGACATCGCCGGAGGCAAACTGACGCAGCCGACCGTCCTGATCCTCGAGCAACAGCAAGCCATCGTCCGTCACATCGACAATGTGCCCGTCAATGCGGGCGTCCCCGACCAGCAACGTCGCTGGCTGGCCCGAGTGCGCATGCGCAGCACGCCATTCCGCGAGATAAGGCCGCAGTCCCTGCCTAGAATAATCCCGCAACAGAGGCAGCAACTCATTCAACAGCGCCGTCACCAGGGCATTCTTCTCGGGAGGCGCGCTGTCGCCGACCCGTCCGAGGTCGGTCCAGGGCTGATCAATCGCCGCTGCAGCTGAGGCTGGGACGTGCCGGTTCAGTCCCAGCCCGATGACGACGACGCATTGCCCATGGGCCTCGCCGGCCACTTCGAGCAGGATGCCGCCCAGCTTGGCCCCCTCCCACAACAAATCATTGGGCCACTTGAGGGAAATGCCGGGCAACCCGAGGGCTTGCAGTGCACGCACCACCGCCACAGCAACGGCCAGGCTGAGTCCGGAGAACTGGGCCGCATCCTCGAAGCGCCACAACACGGAGAGATAAAGATTGGCTCCAAACGGAGAAATCCAGTCACGGCCAATCCGGCCTCGTCCCGCCTGCTGAGTTTCCGCCAGACAGACGGTACCGGTCACGCCCCCTTGCTGGGCGCGGCGCAGAAGATGGCTGTTGGTCGAATCCAGCGAATCGTGAAGCTCGAGCGAGCCCAGGAGTTCGGCGGCCATGGGCGATAGATCGGCCCGGATGGCTGGCTCCGATAGCCATTCCACCGGCGAAAGCAGGCGGTAGCCCCGGCCGGGCAAGGCGGTTACCGCAAGTCCGAGAGTCTCCAGGCCACGGATATGCTTCCAGACAGCGGCACGGCTGATGCCAAGGCATTCCGCCAGCTCGGTGCCGGAGTGGCACCGGCCATCGGCAAGCAAGCCGATCAGTGCCTTGTCCCGGACATCAATAGCCATGGTGATAAGTGACGATCAGCGGGCCTTGTCCAGGGCATGCAGACGCGCCAGCTTTTCCGCGATCTTGATTTCCAGCCCGCGCGGGACGGGCCGATAGTATTCGCGCGGGGCAAGACCCTCCGGAAAATACTGCTCGCCGGCGGCATAGGCATCGGGTTCGTCATGGGCATAGCGGTAAGCCTTGCCATAATCGAGTTGGCGCATCAGCCCGGTGGGGGCATTGCGGAGGTGAAGCGGCACCTCAAGACTGCCGGTGGCCGCCGCATCAGCCTTGGCGGCCTTGTAGGCGACATACACTGCGTTGCTCTTCGGCGCACAGGCTAGATAGACCACGGCCTGAGCCATGGCCAGCTCTCCTTCCGGGCTGCCCAGCCTCTCCTGCACGTCCCAGGCATTCAGGGCCAGCTCCAGTCCACGAGGGTCGGCATTGCCGATATCCTCGCTGGCAATACGCACGATGCGGCGCGCCAGATACAGCGGATCGATCCCACCGTCCAGCATGCGGCAGAACCAATACAACGACGCATCAGGCGAACTGCCCCGCACGGATTTATGCAGGGCGGAAATCTGGTTATAAAAGTCCTCGCCCTGCTTATCAAAGCGTCGCACGCCGCCCCCCGACAAAACCTCGCGGGCCAGTTCCGGGCTGATGGTCGTTTGGTCAGGCTCCAGCAGATCCAGGGTGATTTCAAGCAGATTGAGTATTTTTCGGGCATCGCCGTCGGCCGACTGGGCATACCACTGCCGCAATTCATCGGCTAGGCTTATCTTCAATCGACCATACCCCCGATCCGGATCTGTCAGCGCCTGCTCTAGTACCGCCAACAAATCGGCTTCGGTCAGCGACCTCAGCACATAGACTCGGGCTCGGGAGAGCAAGGCGTTGTTCAACTCGAACGACGGATTCTCGGTGGTCGCGCCGATAAAGCAGAAAGTACCGTCCTCGACATGAGGCAGAAAGGCATCCTGCTGGGATTTATTGAAACGGTGGACTTCGTCGACAAACAGCAAGGTACGTCGACCCGACTCGGCCAGCACGCGTCGCGCCTCGGCCACCTGTTCACGAATATCCTTGACGCCGGACAACACGGCGGAAAGGGTTGCGAACTCGGCGTCCGCGTGATGCGCTACCAGACGGGCCAGGGTCGTCTTGCCGGTGCCGGGCGGCCCCCAGAAAATCATGGAATGGAGCCGCCCCGCCTTGATCGCCTCGAAAAGCGGCTTGCCCGGGGCGATCAGATGTTTCTGCCCAATGTATTCATCCAGACTCCTAGGTCGCATGCGGTCGGCCAGGGGCTTTTGAGCCTGACTGCTCTTCATTGAATTCGCATCAATGGGCAAGATCAACCGCTTGACGATTTGCCGGATTATTTGTCCTCGAAGACATCGACGCCGGGCGGCGGCGTGAATGTGAACAGGGTCGGATCCAGGCGGAGACCGGTCTTCAGATTCTCGAAATAAATCCGGGTTAACTGGCCAAAGTTGTCATTCAGTTCCATACCGACCAGCACGTTATTCTCGAGACCGATCTGCACGTATTTGAAGCCGCTTTCCTCGGACTTGGGAATCAACTTGATGATGGCAATCCCCTCCTCGTCCGACTGGTTCTCGATGGTGAAATTCTTCTCCAGCGGCACCTCACCGGTCAGCAACAAGGCCGGCGTGGAACCAATCGCCTGCGTCAGCTTTTTGGCCGTCACCTGTTCGAGATCCTTGTCGTAGAACCAGACCTTGCCGGTGCCCGAGACGATTTCCTGGTTGTAGGGCTTCTGGTAGTTCCAGCGGAACTTGCCGGGCCGTTGGAGGTAGAAGACCCCCGTGCTGCGTTTGCCAAGATTCCCCTTTTCATCGACCTGAACCTGGGTGAAATCCGCCTGCAAGGTCGTCGCCTTGGCTAGAAAGCTTTTCAGCCGCTGTTCAGGGGTGGCCGCCAACGCCTGATAACTCCAGGAAAAGCTCAGAGAGGCCATGAATGCAATGTGTTTCAGCATGATGCTCTTTTTCGAGGTGTGAGAGTTTGGGTCAACCGACCGAGACCGACCGCGCCAGCGATTCGGCATACCCGGTGTAGTCACGGGGGCTCAGCGCCAGGAGTTGCTGTCGGGCAGACTCGGGTATCTCCAGTTGATGGATGAAAGCCGCCAGCGAAGCGCTATCGATGCGCTGGCCACGGGTCAAGTCCTTGAGTTTCTCGTAGGGCTTTTCGATCCCGTAACGCCGCATGACGGTCTGAATCGGCTCGGCGAGGACCTCCGGATTCGCCGCCAGGTCGGATTCCAGCGCCTCTGCATTGATTTCCAGCTTGGAAATACCCTTCAGGGTCGCCTGCAGCGCGATCAGGGTATGCCCCATGCCAACGCCGATGTTCCGCAATACCGTGGAATCGGTCAGATCCCGCTGCCAGCGAGAAATCGGCAGCTTGTCTGCCAGATGGGAAAAGACCGCATTGGCCAGGCCCAGATTGCCTTCGGAATTCTCGAAATCGATCGGATTAACTTTGTGTGGCATGGTCGAGGAACCCACCTCGCCAGCGACGGTTTTCTGCTTGAAGAAACCCAGCGAGATGTAACCCCACACATCCCGATCGAAATCCATCAGCACGGTATTGAATCGTGAAAAGGCATGGAAGATTTCCGCCAGATAATCGTGCGGTTCAATCTGGGTCGTGTAGGGGTTGAACACCAGCCCCAGCGATTCGACGAAGCGCCGGGAAAATGCCGGCCAATCGACCTCCGGATAGGCGACCTGATGGGCGTTGTAATTCCCGACCGCACCGTTGATCTTGCCGAGAACCTCCACGGCCCCGGCCTGCTGTGCCTGGCGAGTGAGCCGGACCGCAACATTGGCGAACTCCTTGCCCATCGTCGAGGGCGTGGCCGGCTGACCATGCGTGCGAGAGAGCATGGGTTGCGCCGCGTAATCTTGTGCCTTCAGCCCGATTGCACGGATCACGGCGTGCATTTCCGGTAACAGCACCGCATCCCGGGCTTCCCGGATCATCAGACCATAGGCAAGGTTATTGATGTCCTCGGACGTGCAGGCGAAGTGGATGAACTCGCTGACAGCCTCCAGTTCGGGATGACCGGCAATTTTTTCCTTGAGGAAGTACTCAACGGCCTTGACGTCGTGATTGGTAGTGCGCTCGATGGTCTTGACCCGTTCGGCACCCTCGACACCAAACTCGCTCACAATCTGGTTCAGCGCATCCCTTGCGCCAGCACTGAGCGGCGGCACTTCCGCAATCTTAGGCTCAGCCGCCAGGGCCTGGAGCCAGCGCACCTCGACCAGGACCCGGTAACGAATCAGGCCAAATTCGCTGAGAATCGACCGAAGCGGCTCGACCTTGTCGGCATAGCGACCGTCGATGGGAGAGAGTTGAGTCAATGCCATAGAGAAACCATGATTGATTGGATAAGGCGGCTATACGTCCAAGGGCTGCATTCTAACCTCAAGCGCAGTAGACAAGAGGCAGTCAGAACGTTCTCAGGCCGGCACAACATCAGCCGGCTTAGGGGCTTCAATCAGGCCGATGGGTCGGCCTTGAAACCGGGCAGATTCGATGATGCCGCCTCCGATGCACTCCTCTCCCTGGTAAAACACCACGGACTGACCGGGTGTCACCGCCCGTTGCGGAGCGTCGAAGCTGACCCGGCAGCGACCATTGTCCATCGGCTCCACCACACACGCCTGGTCAGGTTGTCGATAGCGGGTCTTGGCGGCGCAGCGTAGCGGGCCCTCCAGACTGAAATCCTGACACCAGTCCAGCGTCCCAGCCTCCAGGGTATCCGAGAGCATCCACGGGTGATCATGGCCTTGACCCACGATCAGGACGTTGCGCTCGAGGTCCTTGGCGAGGACATACCAGGCTTCATGGTCCGCGCCCTTGATGCCGCCAACACCAAACCCTCGCCTTTGACCCAGCGTGAAGTACATCAACCCTTCATGCCGTCCCAGCATGGCACCTTCGGTCGTTTCAATGGCGCCAGGCTGGGCAGGAAGATAGCGTTGCAGGAATTCCTTGAAGCGACGCTCGCCGATGAAACAGATACCGGTGCTGTCGCGCTTGCGCGCGTTGTTGAAGCCTGCCTCGCTGGCAAGACGCCGGACTTCGGGCTTCTCCAGATCTCCGATCGGGAACAGGGTCCTGGCCAGCTGCGATTGACCCAGCGTGTAGATGAAATAGGTCTGGTCCTTGTTGCCGTCCCGGCCCTTGAGCAGACGGGATCGCCCCTCGCTTGATTCAATGCGCGCGTAATGGCCCGTCGCAATCAGATCGGCACCGAGATCCCGGGCGTAATCAAGGAAGGCCTTGAACTTGATTTCCTTGTTGCAGAGGATGTCGGGATTGGGAGTCCTACCCGCCGAATATTCCTGAAGAAAGACCTCGAACACATGGTCCCAGTATTCGGCGGCAAAATTGACGGTTTGCAAGGGTATGCCGAGCCGATCGCAAACAGCCTGGGCATCGGCGAGATCCTCTTTGGCGGTGCAGTATTCCGTGCCGTCATCCTCGTCCCAGTTCTTCATGAACAGGCCAGAGACCTCATACCCCTGCTCCAGCAACCGCAAGGCGCTGACCGAGGAATCTACCCCGCCGGACATGCCGACGATCACTTTTGGCGCCATGTCCTCAGCTCAGCAGGGATTTCAGGATGGTCAGCGGATAGCGCTCACCAGCCAGATAATCGTCGACGCAACGCAACACCAGTTCGCTGCGGTGCCGGTCGCGGCAAGCAAGCAACTCCTCGCGGGACAGCCAGATCGGACGGACGATACCCTCGTCCAGCGGAGCAGTTTCGTCATAGCGCTCGCCCAGCGCAGCAATAGCGACTCTGAGATAAGACAGGCCACAATCCGCCCTGCCCCACAAATAGGTCCCGACCAGCGATTGAGGAACGACGTGCCAGCCGGTCTCCTCGAAGGTTTCGCGCACCATGGCGTCCGGCAAGGACTCTCCGGCCTCGACGTGACCCGCCGGTTGATTGAGTACTAGCTGGCCGCGATCAACGCGCTCCTCGACAAACAGGAAACGGCCCTCCCGCTCGACCAGCGCGGCCACCGTCACCCGGGGTCGGCCAGCAACGGAGATATTTTCAGTCGGCATGGATACGAATCGACTCTACGGAAGCTGGAATTTGGGGCCTAAGAAGCTGGAGAATTATGCCACAGGCTCAGTCTAGCCCATGGAACCCTTACGGCCACCACCACTCGAACAGCCCGGACATGGGTCGCTTCATTCTTTGCCTGTAGAACGCCCCAGAATTTGGGTGGTATATTTCATTTCAACTTTATGACGCCCATGACAGCGACGAGCACACCGAAACGAGATGTCACAACATCCTGAGCACAAGCACGATGATGATCTTGCGGTACAGGAGGCAAAACCGAAGCTCAAGCGTCCGCCGCTCTTCAAGGTTTTCCTACTCAACGATGACTTCACCCCCATGGAGTTCGTAGTTGAAATCCTCAAGGTTTTCTTCGGCATGGACGAGGAAAAAGCCACCCAGGTGATGCTCCACGTCCATACCCGCGGCATCGGTGTGTGCGGGGTTTATTCGCGCGATATTGCCGAGACCAAGGTCCGTCAGGTCAACGATTATTCCCGGCAGAACCAGCACCCGCTGCTCTGCGACATGGACGAAGCCTGAGTTGAGATTGCCGCTTTCCGGCCTGACATTGAAAGCCGGGTTTGTATTTATCCTGCAGATCGCGCAAGCGCTGCCCACGTGCCACCTAGGAGTTCGGCCATGCTAAGCAAAGAACTTGAGCTCTCTCTCAATCAGGCATTCCGGTTCGCCTATGAGAAAAGGCACGAATTCATTTCTGTAGAGCATTTGCTGCTCGCGATTCTGGACAATTCAGCGGCCGTCGACGTACTCACCGCCTGCGGCGCGAATATTGAGCAGCTGCAACATGAACTGACGAGTTTTCTTGAAGAAACCACCCCGTTGATTGCGCCAGGTATCAAGCGGGAGACTCAGCCGACCCTGGGTTTCCAGCGGGTATTGCAGCGCGCCGCCTTTCATGTGCAGTCCTCCGGTCATCAGGAAGTCACCGGCGCCAATATCCTCGTGGCCATCTTCAGCGAACAAGACTCGCATGCCGTTTTTTTGCTGAACCAGCAGGATGTCAGCCGGCTGGATGTCGTCAATTACATTTCGCATGGGATCTCGAAGATTCATGACGATGCCGAGCCTGCGCAGAAATCCGAGTCCGGTACGAGCGATGAGAGCGAACCGACGTCAGCCAATCCGCTGGAGAAATTCGCCGAGAACCTCAATGAGCTGGCGCGATCGGGCAAGATCGACCCACTGATTGGACGACGTGGAGAGGTCGAGCGCACCATCCAGGTGCTCTGCCGTCGTCGCAAGAATAACCCCCTGCTGGTTGGTGAGGCGGGGGTAGGTAAAACCGCGATTGCCGAGGGGCTGGCCAAGAAGATCGTCGAGGGCGATGTTCCCGAGGTCCTGGCCAACAGCACAATCTACTCTCTGGACCTCGGTTCGCTGGTGGCAGGCACCAAATATCGGGGCGATTTCGAAAAGCGGCTGAAGGCCCTGCTGGCCCAACTCAAGAAGGAACCGCATTCTATTCTCTTCATCGACGAAATCCATACCATCATCGGAGCGGGATCCGCATCGGGCGGCGTCATGGATGCTTCAAACCTGATCAAGCCCGTGCTTGCCTCCGGCGACCTGCGCTGCATCGGCTCAACCACCTACCAGGAATATCGGGGCATCTTTGAAAAGGATCGCGCCTTGGCCCGTCGGTTCCAGAAAATCGACGTACTCGAACCTTCCGTGGATGAAACCTTCCAGATCCTGAAAGGCCTCAAGTCGCGGTTCGAGGAGCATCACGAGGTCAAGTATTCACTGGCGGCGCTAAGGACAGCGGCCGAACTGTCTGATCGCTACATCACGGACCGGCACCTGCCGGACAAGGCCATTGATGTGATCGACGAGGCGGGCGCAGGCCAGAGGCTGTTGCCTGCCTCCAAGCGCAAGAAGCAGATCGGGACACTGGAAATTGAAGATATCGTGTCGAAGATTGCACGGATCCCGCCGAAAACGGTGTCCACCAATGACAAGGACAAATTGCGGGACCTGGAAAAGAATCTGCGGATGCTGGTTTTTGGTCAGGACGAGGCGATCACGGCTCTTTCCGCCGCAATCAAGCTCTCGCGGGCAGGGCTACGCGAGGCCCAGAAGCCCATTGGCTGTTTTCTCTTCGCCGGCCCTACCGGCGTCGGCAAGACAGAGGTCACGCGTCAGCTGGCCAAGGTGCTCGGAGTCGAGTTGCTCCGCTACGACATGTCGGAGTACATGGAACGCCACACGGTTTCCCGTCTCATCGGCGCTCCCCCGGGCTATGTCGGTTTCGATCAGGGCGGTCTGCTGACCGAGGAAGTCACCAAGCATCCCCACGCCGTCGTCCTGCTGGATGAAATCGAGAAGGCCCACCCGGATGTCTTCAACCTGCTGCTGCAGGTGATGGATCACGGCACGCTGACTGACAACAACGGACGCAAGGCCGACTTCCGCAACATCATCCTGGTGATGACCACCAATGCCGGGGCCAGCGAGGGAGGACGCGCATCCATCGGCTTCACGCAACAGGATCACTCGACCGACAGCATGAAGGTGATCGAGCGCTCATTCTCGCCGGAATTCCGCAACCGCCTGGATGCGGTCATCCAGTTCCAGCCGCTGAATATCGAGATCATTGCGCAGGTGGTGGACAAGTTCATGTTTGAACTCGAAACCCAGCTGGCCGAAAAGCGGGTATCGGTGGTGCTGGAACCCGAAGCGAGGGAGTGGCTGGCGGAACATGGCTTCGACCCGCAAATGGGCGCCCGTCCGATGAGCCGTGTCATCCAGGAAAAGATCAAGAAACCCTTGGCCGAGGAAATCCTCTTCGGCAGGCTGGCGGGCGGTGGCGTGGCCCGAATCGGGGTGAAAGGCGGCGAATTGTCCTTCGCGGTGGAAGGGGTAACCGAGGCGTCCGAACCGGCTTAGCCGATCTGGACTGGACTCAGCGCTGGCGGAAGGTGATACGGCCTTTCGATAGATCGTAGGGGGTCATCTCGACCTTGACGCGGTCGCCGGTCAGAATGCGAATATAGTGCTTGCGCATCTTGCCGGAAATATGTGCCATGACCACATGACCATTATCCAATTCAACCCGGAAGGTAGTGTTTGGCAGGGTTTCAATCACCTTGCCTTCCATCTCGATATGATCTTCTTTCGACATACACTCTCTTTGGCGCTATTTACCAGCTCGGCCGGCAAAAGGCGCGATCTTAACACATCAGGGACTTAACAAGCTCGATTCCCACGCAAACCGAATCCATTCCCTCCCGACCAAGCACTCCAGCGGGCGAAACCCGGATTTGTAGGCCATTTTCCTGCATTCCTTCACCCAAAATCCCAGGTAAACCCAACCCAGCCCTCGCCGTTGAGCCTCCTGAATCTGCCAGAGAACGGCAAATGTACCCAGGCTCCGGCTTTGCGCATCGGGCGCGTAAAAGGTGTACACCGCCGAAAAGCCGTGATCCAGCACGTCAACCACCGCGACGGCCAGCAGGTTGTTATCCTCGCGAAATTCGAAAAAGCGGGTACCTTCAAAGCGGACATTTCCCAGAAAGCCGGTGTACTCTTCGGCCGAGCACTGACTCATGCTGCTTTCGGGATGTCGAGCCTGAAGATAGCGGACATAGAGCAGATAATGCTCATCGTCATAATCGGCCGGCTTTTCGATGATCCGCAATGCGGCATTGCCTCGGGCAATACGCCGCTGCGCCCGGTTCGGCTGAAAGTCTGCGACGGAAATCCGCACGGGCACGCAGGCAGCGCAGGATTCACAATAGGTGCGGTACACCAGATCACCACTTCGGCGAAACCCGTTGGCCACCAGCAGGCTGAAGCCCGACTGGCTCAAGGGCAAATCGGGCGGCATGAAGGCCATCCGCGCGGTCTGCCCTGGTAGGTAAGGGCATTCATGCTCATGGCCAAGATACAGCGGCACCTGATTCATGTCATCGAAATGCCTGTCCAGGCTCCCTCGCTTACGGATAAATCGCAAAGCCTTTTGAGAGACTCCCCGAACTCGACACGACTGATTTCCCTGGCACCCAGACTTTCCAGATGTGAGGTATGCACCTGACAGTCGATCAACCGGTACCCCCAGGCAGCCAGAGCATGGCAGCCGTTGACGAAGGCGGCCTTGGAGGCATCGCTGACCCGGTGAAACATGGATTCGCCAAAAAATACCTGGCCGATCGCCACGCCATAGAGTCCGCCGACCAACTGATCGCCTTGCCAGCTTTCGAATGAGTGAGCGACACCTGCACGATGGAGTCGCCGATAGGCTTGCTGCATTTCAGGGGTAATCCAGGTACCGGCGTCGCTGGCCCGGGGCTCGGAGCAGGCGCGGACGACCTGATCAAAGGCTACATCAACGCTGAAACGGAACTCGCCGCGCTTGAGTCGTTTGCCCAGACTGCGCGAGCATTTGACCTCCTGCGGACGCATGACCCAACGCGGATCCGGTGACCACCACAGGATCGGTTCACCTTCATTGAACCAGGGGAAAATCCCCTGCCGGTAAGCATTCCGTAGGCGCTCGACCGACAGGCACCCACTCACCGCCAGCAGCCCATTGGGCTCCGCCAGCGCCGAGTCTATCGGCGGAAACGGCTGGTGGGGATCGTCGGGGTCAAGTATAGCGAGCATCAGACGGATTTGAACGGGGATTTTTCCATAAGCCGCCGATGGTAATCGTCCATCATCAAGGACTCCCGCTTCAGAAAATCGGCAATCGGCGCCCTGAATCCGGGGTGCGAGATCCAGTGGTACGACCGGGTCCGCGTCGGCAAAAAGCCACGGCTGATCTTGTGTTCACCCTGAGCCCCTGGCTCGAACCGCTGCAAACCACGTTCGATGCAATATTCAATGCCCTGGTAATAACAAGCTTCGAAGTGGAGACCCGGAATCTCCTCTCTGGCACCCCAGTAACGGCCATAAAGACAATCCTGTCCCACCAGAAAATAAGCCGCTCCGATCATTTGGCCCTGTCTTCGCGCAACGACCAGTCGAATCTGCTCGCCCATGGTGGCCGCAACTTCTTCGAAAAAGCCCAGCATCAAGGCGGGGTAATTGCCATGCTTATCGAAGGTGTGACGGTAAAGTGTGTGGAATGTCCGCCATTCCTGAGACGAGACTTCATCTCCGGGCAACTGGACCAACTCAACGCCGGCTTCCCGGACCTGCCGCCGTTCCCGCAGGATTTCCTTCCGTCGCTTGGCAGTGAGTTCACCCAGAAATGCCTCAAAGTTTTCGTAACCCCGGTTTGCCCAGTGAAACTGGCAGCCGGAACGCCGCATCAGCAGCGGCGAATCGTTCAGTGGGGCATCAGTGGCAAACAGCCAATGGACCGACGAGGCACCCATGGATTCGGCGGCAGCGATGGCAGAATCGATCAGCTGGATGGACAGGCTCGTTTCAGGCAAATCCGGGTCCAGCAAGAGGCGCGGACCGGTTGCCGGCGTGAATGGTGGCGCGACCACCAGCTTGGGGTAATAGTCCAGTCCCGCTCGCTGATAAGCCTCAGCCCAGGCCCAGTCGAATACAAACTCTCCAAAGGAATTTAGCTTGATGTACTGCGGCAACGCGCCAAGCAGCCTCCCCCTGGTGTCTTCAAGAAGTAAGTGGCGAGGCAACCAACCGACATATTCACCGAGACAACCCTGTGTCTCCATCGCCAGCAGGAACTCATGTCGAAGGTAGGGCATTCCCGCACCGACCAATCGATTCCAGTCGGCAGCAGGCACCTCACTCAAACCGCGTTCCAGGAGGCGGGCTTGCAAGGGGAGAGAGACAGTCATTCGATGAATGAGGGGTTGCAGGTTTTATCGATTAAACGTCCCGATGACGCGTTTCAATTCAGACGGATCGGGCTTTCGTCAGTGGGATGTGGGATAATGCACCACTTTCCCCGGATTCCCTGTCACAGATTACTCTGAACGGTCAGGGATTTCGCAAAAACTCCGCAATCCCAGCTGGTCCAGAAAATGGCTCAATACGTTTATACCATGAACCGCGTGGGCAAAGTCGTGGCCCCGAAACGCGAGATTCTCAGGGATATTTCCCTCTCCTTCTTTCCCGGCGCCAAGATCGGTGTACTTGGCCTCAATGGCTCGGGCAAATCCACGTTGTTAAGGATCATGGCCGGGGTCGACACCGAATTCAATGGCGAGGCCCGCGCCCAGACCGGCATCAATATCGGTTATCTGCCACAGGAACCGCATCTGAATCCGACCAAGACGGTTCGCGGCAATGTCGAGGAAGCGCTGTCCCACGTCAAGGATGCCCTGACACGTCTGGATGAGGTATACGCGGCCTATGCCGAACCGGATGCTGACTTCGACGCGCTGGCGGCCGAGCAAGCCAAACTTGAAGGCATCATCCAGGCCAGCGATGGTCACAATCTCGATCGCACACTGGAAATTGCCGCAGATGCCCTGCGCCTGCCGGACTGGGATGCCGACGTCACCAAACTCTCCGGCGGTGAAAAACGCCGGGTCGCCCTCTGCCGGTTGTTGCTGTCCGGGCCGGACATGCTGTTGCTGGATGAGCCAACCAACCATCTTGATGCCGAATCGGTGGCCTGGCTGGAACGCTTCCTCCACGACTTTTCCGGTACGGTCATTGCCGTGACCCACGATCGCTACTTCCTAGACAACGTCGCCGGCTGGATTCTCGAACTTGACCGTGGCCATGGCATTCCCTGGGAAGGCAATTACTCGAACTGGCTGGAGCAAAAGGAGAAGCGCCTGGAAATCGAGGAAAAGCAGGAAAGCGCCCGCATGAAAGCGATGAAGGCCGAACTGGAGTGGGTCCGCACCAACCCCAAGGGACGCCACGCCAAGAGCAAGGCGCGTCTGCAACGCTTTGAGGAGCTCTCCAACCAGGAAACCCAGGCGCGCAACGAAACCAAGGAAATCTATATCCCGCCGGGACCGAGACTGGGTGACGTCGTGGTCGAGGCCGAGGGCATCCGCAAGGGTTTTGGCGACCGCCTGTTGATCGAGAACCTCAGCTTCCGGCTTCCCCCCGGCGGTATAGTCGGCATCATCGGCCCCAACGGGGCGGGTAAAACCACACTGTTCCGCATGATGGCGGGTGTCGAACAGCCTGATAGCGGCAACATCCGCATGGGTGAAACGGTCAAGATCGCTCACGTCGACCAGACCCGCGACCATCTGGATGACAACAAGACCGTGTGGGAGGAAATCTCGGATGGTCTCGATATCATCACCGTCGGTACCTATACGACACCATCCCGCGCCTATTGCGGTCGATTCAACTTCAAGGGCTCGGATCAGCAAAAGCGCATCGGCGATCTATCCGGTGGTGAGCGCAACCGTGTGCATCTGGCCAAGCTGCTCCGCAGCGGCGGCAATGTCCTGCTGCTCGATGAGCCGACCAACGATCTCGACGTGGAAACCCTGCGCGCGCTGGAAGAAGCGCTGCTCGACTTCCCGGGCTGCGCCGTGGTCATTTCGCATGATCGCTGGTTCCTGGACCGCATCGCCACCCACATGCTCGCGTTTGAAGGCGATAGCAAGGTGGTCTGGTTCGAAGGCAACTATGCAGACTATGAGGCCGACCGCAAGCGGCGTCTGGGCGACGAGGCGGATAACCCCCATCGCCTGCGCTACAAGCCACTCGCCGGTTAGCCTGAAAGCTCCGCTCCACAATGCTGTAGAGCGGAGCATCCAAAACCGAACTGCCTGCACCCCTTTTCCCCACATCACGGATCTCCATGACCGATACTCCCCTAACCTTCGCCGACCTGAACCTGTCCGACGCGCTGCTTGAAACCGTGCGCGAAATTGGTTACGAGTCACCCTCGCCCATTCAGGCCGCCAGTATTCCGCATCTCCTGGCGGGCCGTGACCTGCTCGGTCAGGCGCAGACTGGCACCGGCAAGACGGCCGCCTTTGCCCTGCCCATTCTCAATCGCATCGACGTCTCCAAGCGGGTGCCGCAGGCGCTGGTATTGGCACCGACCCGGGAACTGGCGATTCAGGTCGCCGAGGCTTTCCAGACCTATGCCCGTCACATGGAGGGCTTCCACATCCTGCCCGTTTACGGCGGTCAAGGCATGGGCCAGCAGTTGCGCCAACTGGCGCGCGGGGTCCACGTCATCGTCGGCACCCCGGGTCGAGTCATGGATCATCTGCGGCGTGAAACCCTTAACCTGGATCATCTGCAGACCCTGGTCCTCGACGAAGCCGATGAAATGCTGCGCATGGGATTTATCGAGGATGTGGAATGGATTCTCGAGCATACCCCGGATACCCGTCAGACGGCGCTGTTCTCCGCCACCATGCCGCCGGTCATCAAGAAGATCGCCAGCCGCCATCTGAATGAACCGGCAGAAATCAAGATTCAGAGCAAGACCTCAACGGTCGAGTCGATCAACCAGCAGTTCTGGCTGGTATCGGGCCTGCAGAAACTGGAAGCACTGACCCGCATCCTGGACGCCGATGACATCGACGCGATGATCATCTTTGTCCGCACCAAAACGGAAACGGTCGAGCTGGCCGAAAAACTGGAGGCGCGCGGCTATGAAGCCGCTGCCTTGAATGGCGACATGACGCAGGTGCTGCGCGAGAAGGTCATTGATCGGCTTAAGAAAGGTTCGCTGGATATCGTGATCGCGACCGACGTGGCCGCGCGAGGTCTGGATGTAGAACGCATCACCCATGTCGTCAACTATGACATCCCCTACGACACCGAAACCTACGTGCACCGCATCGGTCGCACCGGACGGGCGGGTCGCAAGGGCACAGCCATCCTGTTTGTTGCACCCCGCGAACGTCGAATGTTGCGGGCCATCGAGCAGGCGACCCGTTCGCCCATCCAGCAGATGCGGCTACCGACGCTCCGCGATATCGCCGACAAGCGAACCGAACAGTTCAAGGCGCAGTTGGTCGAGACGCTCGACAGCCAGGATGTCACGTTCTACCGGGATCTCATCGACAAACTCGTCGCCGAGGACATTGGCGAGCCTGCGGATATTGCCGCGGCCATCGCCCATCTTTTGTTCCGGGAACGTCCGCTGGCCGCCGCGGATGAACCGGAACCGCCGATGCGCGAATTTTCAAGGGATTTCGATGACCGCCGTCCACCGGCGCGCCGAAACGAGCGGTTTGAGGGGCGCAGTGACAGCAGACGTGAACCCAAAGGCGACTTTCGTCGCCCGGAAGGTGACATGCGCAGCTTCACCATCGATGTCGGGCGAAGCCATGGTGTGATGCCCAAGGACATCGTCGGCGCCATCGCCAACGAAGGCGGCATCGGCGCCCGCCAGATCGGCGCCATCAAGCTGTTCGATACCTACAGTACGGTTGAACTGCCGGCAGGTCTGCCTAATGAAGTATTTCAGGCACTTGGCCGCACTTGGATCCGGGGCCAACGCATTAATCTGCAACCTTCAGAAGGCGGCGGTCCCCGCAAGCCACCATCCGCGCCGCCGAAACGCAGCTATGGCGTCGATAAACCCAGCGGAGACAAGCCACCGCGCAAGAAAAAGGTGGAAGGGTTGACGCTACCGCCATCCAAGTACCGCGCCAAACCGAAGACTGACAGCGAATAAATGGCTTGCACGGAGGCCGCGCGGAACACTCACTGATTCGGTTTAAGGCACACAAAACCGGGCTGGCGGGGCTAACGCTCAGGATCGGTGTCTGCGCGGGGGTAAGGGATCAATCATCGCCAACTGCTCAAGCCAATTTGAGAACTCAACTCAGGTATACGTCGGGTATCCATGCACTTCGTAAATTATCAGGTTGGACGCCACCCAGTGGATAAGGCCTGTTTGCGACCCGTCATCTCAACTCAAAATGCACTGTCAGCGAAATCGGCAGAAACACACCAATGAAACCACGCAAAATCCTTGTCACCAGCGCCCTGCCCTACGCCAACGGCCCGATCCACCTCGGACATCTTGTCGAATACATCCAGACCGATATCTGGGTCCGATTTCAGAAGATGTGCGGGCATGAGTGCCATTATATCTGCGCCGACGACACCCACGGCACGCCGA
>JBIIEQ010000036.1:0-32571 GCA_044237765.1 Methylococcaceae bacterium
CATTTGGTCGTGGTTCCCAACAGTGCGATTTGGGGCGCGGTCATCGTCAACAAGCAGGCGGTATAAGATCGGCCCCGTCGTGGTGTTCGCAAGACGCCTCACTCCCCGATGCCTCGCTTCTATGCAGGGTCAGTGCAAGGCCCGCGCAGAGAGCCCTACGATCGTGAGTGAGCCATTTCAAAAGGCCATCTGCTGGCGGCAAGCCTTTCGGGGTCAATAAAAAACGGCGGTGAGGAATCAACTTCCCACCGCCGTTTGTTCGTAGATGTCTGAAATCGATCAGAAGGACTTTTCGCCTGCCTTCAAGTGAGTGGCAGCGGCGTCGGCCGCTTCACCGGCCACATCGGCATGCCCCATCTTGGCGTGTTCGATCGCTTCGTTCAGGTTCTTGATGCCGGCCTCGACATGAGGATTGGCTTTTTCGGCCTGAGCGGCTTCAGCATGGGTTTTGGCGGCTGCGGCATGTTCGCCAACGCCGGCTGCATCACCCTTCTTTCCGCTTTCAGCGGCGGCGATGGCGTGCTTGGTTGCCTCTGACTTGTGATCTTCTGCCAAGGCGCTGGTCGCTGAAAGCAAACCGGTCAAAAGGCCAGCACTCAACAGGGAAATAAGTGATTTATTCATGTGTTCTCCAATGATTTGGTTTTTCTGTCCCGAACACCCACCGTGGTGGATACCCCAAAAACTCCGGGTCATCAATCCGACTGATTAATCCTCGAAGCTCGATTCAGACCTGTCGGGCAGCAAAAGGTTGCGAGCAGGGATCGAAACGTCTTGCACGGGGGGCACTCTACCAACGCCCCCAGCTTCGCTCACTCCAGTGTCGCGTCCTGGGTGCTTTCCGCAGTCTGCTGAACGCGAGGTGGGATAGCCCACATCGCTGTTGGAGCTAATCCCGGAAGAACCGTAAGAATTGATTCCACCCGCTGGCTTGCTCAATCTCCAGTTGTTCGTGATTGATGGTTTCAAGTTTGGTCGGGACAGGTTCGGGCAAGCGGGGCGTTTTCGTTCCGAGTCCGCCGGGGTCACCGATATAGGACCAGTCACCACCCAGGTTATCTTGCGTGGATCCTTTGGCGGGAGCGGTCATTGCCTTTTGAATCTCCAGGTCCATGCTCATCAGGGCGTATTTTTGTTCGATACGCTGGACTTTCATGGCGTGGCCATACTCGTCCTTACGGGCATTGATTTCGGCCCGTATAAAGTATGGGCGACAGCTCTGCTCGAGTGTTTCCTGGTTGCCGTCCCGTTCGGCGCAGGCTTCGGCGTCCTTTTTGGATTGGAGGGTGGTCTGGGTATAGGTCAGGGGGCCCAGCGCGGACAGTTCTCGTTCCATGGCGGCCTGGTTTTTTATCCTGGCCTCATCCATCGGTGAATGAGATTGCCCTGCACAGCCATCCAGCAGCATGACGATGGTGATCAGGCTAACCCTGTTCATGCCGACTGGTTTGATCAATAGACTACTGCCTGGGCTTCCGTAACGATTGCAGTCGGGTCAGTATCCAGCCCACGATGCCCGCGGCGATCAGTACATTGCCCACTTCGGCCATGAGCGGCCAGCCAGAGAAACGAAAAACCACCAGGCTGGCCAGGCCGGAGAGGGTCAGCAACAGTGGCAAAAACTTGTTCATGGCTTTCCGGGGCTCCATCGCCATTTTCCTCCGGCTTTTAGCTCAAGGCGAGCCCGGTGCGTTTGAGCGATCAAGTCATTTTTTGAGAAGGTCACCTGGGTGATGTTTTGATCCGTTAGGGCTTTCAATGCCTTTTCGATCTGGGGGACGGGCAGGGAGGTATCAGGCCGGTCAAGGAATACAAATCGGGGTTTTGCGGCCAGTGCCCTGGCGATGACCAGCAGCTGTTGCTCTTCCAGCGAAAGGACACTATCCCAGTCATGAACCGCATCCAGTCCACCGAAACGCTGAATCAGCCGGCCCAGGCCCAGTGTCTTCAGTGTGCTGCGAATGCGGCTATCCACTATTGATAAGCTCTGTTCATCCAGGGGGCCATGCCGGTTGCTTCGCAATTCGGGATGCGGCTTGAGGAAGAGTTCCCGTAATGTGCCGGGACAAAGATACGGTCTTTCCGTGATGAAAAGAATCTGTTCCAGGGGCGGCCTGAGAATATCCCCCTGATCAATGGCACGAATTCCGGACGTGGCGCGAAACAAGGCATCACGGGCGGCATCATCGGTGCCGAAGACATGGACACATTCACCGGCTCGCCATGCCACCGACAGTGAGTCAACCAGCGGCTTTCGACTTTGCTCTGCCAGCAAAGTGACGTTGCGATATAGGATTTGATCACGAATGTGTTCATGTTCGGTGGCCACATCACCGATAGCGATTTCGGCCTCTTCTGCCTTTTGGCTGGCATCGGTCAATGCGCTCAGTCGCGACACGACCGCGGCAAAGGAGGAGATCGACTGAAACTGGGTGATGATCAGTGAGAAGGCGCCAAGCAGTTGGGTGAATGCCAGCGTTGCCTGCGTGATGACGCCAAACTCCAACCGCCCATCGATGAACATGGGCGCAATGAACAGGACTGGTATCAGCTGGATCAGCCAGCTGTAACCAGTGGTGAAGAAACCGACCTGGCGGTTGATGCCGATGATTTTCTGCAGGTTATCGCTGAGGTCATGCAGATAGCGATTGAGCCGAAGCATCCACAGATCTTCTCGACGAGATAGCGCCACGCTGTCTGCGTTTTCGGAGAGATGAATCAAGGCGGAACGAAAATCAGCCTCGCGATCCGACTGGTTGTAGTTCAGTCGTATCAGAGGGCGGCCGAGGCGAAGGGTGAACCAGGTCCCGACCAGCGCATAGGCAATCGCCACCAGGAACAGCAGCGGACTGATTGTCCAGAGGACCCCGGAGAAAGCGATAACGGTCAGGCCGCCGTTCAGCAGCATCAGCACAAAGGACAACGTTGTGGTGGTAAATGCCTTGATGTCCTCGGCAATACGCTGATCGGGATTCTCGACAGACCGACTTTCTGCGAGTCGCCAGTAAACCCGATGATCGGCAAAGCGACGGAAGCTATGGGCGGTCATCCACTTGCGCCACAATAGCCCGAGGCTTTCCTCCAGATAGCGTTGCATGACCGAAAAAAGGGTCAGCGCGGCAAAGACTATCAGATAAAGCACGGTATAGCGCCAGAAACCCGCCTTGTTGTGGTCGGCGATGGCGGTCATGAAATCCCGGCCCACGTAACTATTGATCACGTTCAGGCCGCTGATGATCAGCAGGAACAGGCACAGCCCGACGAAGTAAAGTGTGGCTTTGCGGCCCACTTCGGGGTCGGCCATCATGTCCTTGATCATCGCACCGATCCGCTGGAGCATCGCGCGACGGAGTAGATTTTCTTGAAGGGTCACGATGGTTCAGCTTCCTGGCTATCGGTTGGTTGCTTAAATGGAAGTGCTCATTCGCGCTCCAGTTGCCGGCGTGCCTCGTTAAGCGCCAGCCGGTCCTGCTCGGCCACTTCCGGATAACGGAGTTTCAATTTCTCGAGGGTGCGGCAGATGATTTCAGCCACCATAGCCCGGCAGACCCATTTGTGATCGGCCGGGACGATATGCCACGGCGCCCAGTCGGTGCTGGTTGCGGCAATGGCCTGTTCATAGGCTGTCTGGTAATCGTACCAGTACTCGCGTTCGACGAGATCGCCCAGCGAGAACTTCCAGTGCTTGTCGGGCTCACGCAGCCGATCCAGAAAGCGTTTTTTCTGCTCGTCCCTGGACAAATGCAGGAAGAATTTCAAGACGACGGTGCCGTTTCGAACCAGATGCTGCTCAAAGGCATTGATATCTTCGTAGCGGGCATTCCAGAAGTCCCGACCACGCTTTCCATCAGGCAAGGGCTGCTGTTTCAGCAATTCCGGATGGACCCGGGTGACCAGCACATCCTCGTAATGTGATCGGTTGAAGATGCCGATTCGTCCGCGTTCCGGCAAGGCCCGCATGCAGCGCCAAAGAAAGGTGTGATCGAGTTCTTCCGCCGAGGGTCGCTTGAACGAAAAGACCTGGCAGCCCTGCGGATTGACCCCCGACATGACATGCTTGATGGTGCCGTCCTTGCCGGCGGCATCCATCGCCTGAAACACAATCAGCAGCGAATAGCGATCATCGGCGTAGAGCAGTTCCTGATGCCGCGCGAGTTGTTCGAGATTGTCCTTGAGGATTTCCGCGGCTCGCTCCTTGTACTGTTCAATATCGCCCTTGAGCTCACCCAGCGGCCAGCGCGTATCGTAATCCTTCAGGCTGAGTTTTCGACAAGGCTCCACTCGAACGGCCTTGAGTATTTTCTTGTCAATCATGGGCGGATCTCCAGTTGAAGACGCATTACGGGTCTGCCGGCGTTTCCCTGACCGAGACGGCCCTGGACTGATTTGCCAGCTCAGTGCTCATCAGCTCCTTAAACTGCTCGCCCTCGCGATAGACGAACAAAGCTTTGAGCTGTTCCTTGTCGGCAATTTTGACGCCCTCGTCCTCGCCCAGACAGAGGAGGGCGGTTGACCAGGCATCCGCCAACGTCGGGTCTTCATGCAGCACGGTGGTCGAGAGCGTCTTATGGCTCACCGGCATGCCGGTCTTGGGGTTGATGATATGGGAATAGCTTTTGCCGCCGGACTCAAAGAAGTTGCGGTAAGTCCCGGAGGTCATCACCGCCATACCGGCAGCCTCGTTCAGATCGAAAACCCGCTGGACTTCCCTAGCCATGGGCATGGGCTTCTCCACGGCCACCCGCCACGGGGTGCCATCGGCCTTCACGCCCTTGACCTTCATCTCTCCCCCGATTTCGGCCAGGTAATTCTGGATGCCGCGATCCTCAAGGCTCTGGGCAATGACGGCGACGGTATAACCCTGGGCAATCGAGTCGAGACTGACTTCAAGCGCCGGATCCATTTTGCGCAGCCGATTGCCGACGGGGTCAATCTCCAGCTTGTCCATTCCGACATGAGTTAGCACTCGACTGATGTCGGCTGTGGCCGGCACGGTCTGCTCATGCCGGGCAAAACCCCACAATTCGAACAGGGGCTTTACCGTCAGGTCATAACAACCGTCGGTCCGATCATGGATTTCCCTGGCGATGGTGAGTAGATGAATCAGCGTTGGAGAAACCGTTTGCCACTCGGTAGATTTTTGCTGGTTGAATCGGGATATTTCGGAATCATCGCGCCAATTTGATAGCTGTTCATCGATCAGCCGGAAAATCGCTTCAACATCTGTTTTCAGTTCTTCGGTGGTGACCGCGACGTCTCGGGTAACCATCTTCAAATGATAGGTCGTCCCCTGGATCGATCCGGACAGGTTGGTTTCCGGATCCTTCTGGCAAGCCGTCAGCAACAGGGCGAGGAGTAGGGGGGCAACAAGGGGGGTAAGCAAATTCATGGCGGCTTGAAGCGAGAACGGCAAAGGTTTGCATTCTAACGCCAGCGACGAACGAGGGAGTGGGTTCAATCAAGAGCGGCGTGCCTGCCGACCTCGTGTGATATTTTCCCATGATCCTTCCCTGTTATCGCCCTCGTCCTATGGAACTCATCGAACCCTGGATCTTTCCACCCGTCATCACCGCGTTCCTGCTGACGGTTTCCATGAGCCTGTTGCTGGGGCTCGGACTTCGGGAATACTACCTGGTCAACCAGAAACGGATCGTCTTCGGTACGACCCGAACCTGCATGCTGATCGGCCTCGTGGGCTTTGTGCTTTTTCATTTGCAGCCCGCGGGCTTCCTCTACCTCGCTGGGTTATTGTTGCTGGGCGTGTGGTTGGGAGTGTTTTACCGCTACAAACTGGACCAGGGACAAACCGGCCTGATCGGCCTGTTGCTGGCCCTGATCAGTTACACCGTGGGCCCCGTCAGTCTGACATTGCCCTACTGGTTTCTGATCCTATACACCATTGCCGCCCTGTTCATTCTCAATGCCAAGGAAAACATCCATTTGCTGACGCTACGCATGGCCAATGAGGAGATCATTACCCTAGCCAAGTTCATGGTTCTGTCCGGGGTGATCCTGCCGTTGACCTCGCGGGAAGCCCTGGCGCCTTTCCTGCCGGTTTCATTGCACCAGACCTGGCTGGCCGTGGTCGTCATCAGCGGAATTTCCTACCTCAGTTATCTAATGCAGGCCTATTTCGTGAAGAGCAGGGGGATACTTCTTACCGGCGCCATGGGCGGGTTCTATTCAAGTACGGCGGCGACCCTGGTGGTTTCGCGTCAGTCGCATCGTTATCCGCGCCAATCGACGAGACCCGCGGTGGCCATCATTCTGGCGACGGCCATGATGTATCTCCGGTTGCTGGCGATCGTGGCTTTGTTCAATCTGCGTCTGGGCCTGATGCTCCTGCCCGGATTGTTGGGTCTGTTCCTGCTGACGGGTGCCATGGCTCTGTTAGTCACTCGGCGAAATCATGAGCCCGCCGACGCCCATATCGGAGCGGAAGCCCCAAAGAACCCTCTGGAACTCAGTGCCGCCCTGTTCTTTGCGATCTCGTTTCTGCTGGTTACCGCCATCACTCACTTCATTCTGGCCAAATATCCCGGTGGGGGTTTGCGCTGGCTGGCATTTTTTACCGGATTCACCGATATCGACCCGTTCGTCATGGCGCTGCTGAGCGGTCATTTAACACACTCTATCAATGACATCGGCAAGGTCATTCTCATTGCTGCGGGCAGCAATAATCTGCTCAAGGCGGGTTATGTCTTTGCATTGGCGGCAGCGGGGACACGAATGATGGCAGGCACGACCTTACTGGTTCTGGCCGGCGTTACGCTGGCCTATGGGCTCTGGGGGTTTGTCTGACAATGCCCGATATCCGGCTAGACACTCGGGGTTTTGCTGCCTAAGACGGATTCCAACTATGGAGGAGCTCTATAGAGGGGCTATCCGTTTCCGGATAGCACCTCTCAAAGGATGGACCGGAGACTGGACATTCCACCGGTCTTTGTGGCTTTAGTGCTGCATATTTTTCATCGGCTCGCCGGCGGGTCTGCCGGGTGCATTGGCGGAACCGCCTCCGGACATGTCGTGGCCACCGTGGCCGCCCGCGCTGACACCGCCGCCGCTCTGGCCAGGCCCCATGCCGCCGCCACCCGCACCCGCACTCACACCCTGACGCTGACGAAGTCCGATGGCCCCGCCCGAGGCCTTGGCAATATTGGATTCAGTCAGTCCGCCCAGTGCAAACGCGGCGTCAACCACCAAGCTGGTGATGTCGGTGATATCCATTTGGTCCGCCAGCGGGCTGGTGACCACGGCACGGACCACCTGCGAGACGGGTCCCGGGGGAGGTGTCACGACCAACAGGATCGGATAGGCCGTTCCTGCAGGGACCGTAATCTCAAAGTGATTGGACTGCCCATTCAGTGATTGGGTAAGCACGACCGTATCGTTTTTATCCTTTACCTCCAGCACCCCCTGGGTGATGGGCCCATGAACATCCGATACATTCCCCTTGATCTTGGCTTCCGCGCTAATGGCGGATGAACCGCTACCTGAACTGCTGCCCGAGGAACCGCCATCGCAACCCGTCATCAGGATGCCGCCGACAGCAATGGCGAGCGCGCAAAGTCCGGTTTTCACGAGCAAGGTGGCTGGCGTTAGGTGTTTTTCATTTTCCATATCGGTAACCAGTGATCTGAAGCGTGATGAAGAGGAGGAACTGAAGGCCTTGGCAAATTCAGGAGCAAAACAGGCGATCCCCCCAAGCCAGATCCAGGCAATCTGTTTATAGCACACAGGTGAAAGGGGATGCACCCACAGCATAAGGGATGCAGAGCGTACCGGCATTATGCTCGGGCATGGAGCAAAGACTTTCTCGACCTGCCCTCTGGAAATTGTGAAGACAGGGAACAAGCCCCCTGACTCAAGACGCAACCCTGTTCACCCTGCGGTGAGGAGTTGTCAGGCGGGATGCAAAGGGCCCGGCCTAAATGACTTGAAGCTTGATTCATTCAAGGGTGTAATGCCCTCATGCCTTACGATGTACACCTTAGGGAATCTCAATCCATGATCCAAGATACGACCCTCGCAAAGTTGCCCGCTGCATACAAGGTTCTCTTTACCGGTTTCTTGCTCGTCATTGGTGTGGGGCTTTTGATGGCTGGGTTCCAGATCATGGAAACTCATGGGAAGGCTGACGGTAAACCAGGCTTGTCCTATAACGACATCGTTTACAGCTATTACGGGAATCGGAGCGGTTCAAAGCTCGAATCCATGCTGAATGGTCAGATGAAGGCCATGGCGCCGGATGAAGCGCGGTTTCGCCTGATTCAATGGGCTCGGGACGGCGCTAGCATCAAGGACTGGAATTCTGAAATCCAGCCCATCATTGCTCAGCATTGTGTCTCGTGTCATGGACCGGGGGCTTCGCTGCCGGATTTCAGCCAGTTCGAGGGTCTCAAGAAAGTGGCCGAAGTGGATGAAGGCGCGAGTATTGCTTCATTGACGCGTGTCTCTCACATCCATCTTTTCGGCATCTCCTTCATCTTTCTGTTTGTCGGCTGGATTTTTGCCATGGCGCAATATCCCCAAAAGTGGAAGCTCATACTCATATCCACCCCTTTCGCCTTTCTGATTCTGGACGTGCTGTCCTGGTGGTTGACGAAGTACATACCTGTCTTTGCCTGGCTGACCATGATCGGTGGCTTTGGCTATAGCTTGGCCTCGACCATCATGATCTTCACTTCGCTCGTGCAGATGTGGATGCCCGAGAGCAAATGGCCGGTGCGATGGATTCGACGGGTGAGAAAGACCAGATTCTGATCGCCGGAAACAGACGGCAGGTAAATCTGCCGGCTCACTTGTGCGGATACAGGCTAGGTTAAAGGGTAAAACGGAAGTCGCGTACCAGCACGCCAGGGACTTTGCTTCCGCCCAGTGATCGCTGAAGATAGGTGTCGGTCTTCATCGTGATGTCCGCTGTCTTTGTCACGGCCTCCAACTCCGTTCCAAAGACCCGGTAAAGACTTTCATCGAAGCGTAAATCCTTTATTGGCGCGATGATTTCACCGTTTTCTACCCAGAAACAGGCATATCGGGTCATGCCCGTGATACGGGCATTCAGCAAATCACTCCAGTTGAGGTAATGTAGATTGCTGACGTAGATGCCCGTATTCAGTGCACTTAGAATATCAGCTTCTTCGAGTTCTCCTGTCCCCATCTCCGGCGATCTGAAACCCTCGCCCGAGTCTGCACCGTTGCTCATCACCCCGTATTCTTGTGCCGTACGTGAGCTGATGAGCAAACTGCCGAGAGCGCCTTTGGCGATTACTTCCAACTGCTCGGGTGCAACCTCTCCCAGACTGTTGAAGCCAGGTGTCAGCCCGAGGCTGAAGTTTTCACTGAGACTAAATAGCGGCGACAATTGCAGTTCGCCCTCGATCAGACGCTTGAGGGCAGAATCACCTTTTTTCCAGGCCCGATAGCTAAGCGCGCCCCAGGAGAAAAGGGCCAACAGTGACTCGGCCGCGGCCGGGGCAAAAAATACCCGGTAATGACCCGGAGCCAATGGCTTGCTGTCTTGCTTCAGCAGCTTCAGGCGCTCGCGAGATTCCGTTACAGACTTTTCAAATGCTCGAGCCTCCCATTCACGGCCAGCGTACAGGGCCTTGACGGCCTTGTTTTCATCCCCGGCATTGACCGTGAACAGCGAGTAATCCAGAAAAAAGCTCTCTGTGGAGAAAGCATGACGCATGCCCTCTGAATTGCAGCTGGCTCGCAGTTGCGGTCCGCCAGCATAGAGTCCGGTGAAATTAGATCCCTTGGTGTGCGTCGAAACTTGTTCCAACAGCGGCTGTGTTTCCGGTAACCGACCCGCATGGTGTTGTTGGCTTTCTCCGTGATTTATTAACGGAGTGACAAAGGGATCTTCTGGGAGCTCCCCGAGCTCTTCACGCCCCCGCTCAATCAATGAGACCGAAGCAGCCATATCGTGATCGAGATCCCCGGTCAGATCGAAGCTGTAGACCACCCGCCGGTTGGGCGACTGAAGGCAGAGATTCAGCCGCGACTGGCTGACTGAAGTGGATTGACGAACCCGGGAATTATTGAACCGGAGAAACTGCTGCTCCTCGGCGGCGAGATTCAGGGTAAGCTGCTCGCCCTCGCCGAGTGCATCAAAGCAGGCTTCGCTCAGTCGATCAAAATCATCAATTGCTTTTTTCTGGAACCTCATTCGCCACCACCGAAGACTTCGACTGAGCGAAACAGGCAGGCGGGTGACGCATGGCCAACCCGAATCATCTGATTGGGCTCGCCTTTGCCGCAATAAGGCGTCCCAAAAACCCGAAAGTTATCGGCATTGCCGACCGCGGCCAGCGAATGCCAGAACGGAATGGTGACCCCACGGTAGTTAGGGTTTTTCAGGACACGGGTCAGTCGACCCCCCTCGATTAGCCGGGCATATTCGCAGCCAAATTGGAATTTTTTGCGATAGTCATCAATCGACCAGGAGCGATTGGCCTCCATGTACACACCGCGTTCGACGGACCCAATCATGTCTGCCAGACGACTTGTCCCTGGTTCCAGGTTGATGTTGCCCATGCGGTCGATCGGTGCCCGATTCCAGCTGGCTGACCGGAAATTGGCGACACCCGGCAAACCCAGTCGATGCTGGCTTTCCAGACTGCCCAGGCCACGCAGCAGAAGACCCTCCCTGATCAGCCATTCGCGGCTGGCCGTGGTGCCACCGTCGTCAAATGCATAGGAAGCAAATTCACCGGTCAGGGTCGGATCGAAGCTCACATTCATCAAAGGGCTGCCATATTGCAGTGAGCCAAAGTCGGCTGGCTTGACGAAACTCCAACCCGCATAGTTGCGCTCATCACCGAGAATCCGATCTAATTCCAGTGGATGACCAATCGATTCATGAATTTGCAGCAGCATTTGGTCGGGAGCCAGAATGAGATCTAGTGTTTCATCAGGGCAATCCTCAGCCTGCAGCAATGCCACGGCCTCGCTGCCGACCCGCTCGCATTCCGCATAGATCTCGTCCCAATCAAACGTTTCGAGTCCCCCCTGAACACAACGAGCCGTCGGCCCGTTCAGGGAGCGATGCTGGGTTTCAATCCCATCTTGTGCGATGGCGCCGAAATGTTGACCGGTCAACAAGGCATTCTGGGAAATATCACTGCCATGGGTAGATACATAACGTATCCGAGATTCGACGAAGGTGGCTTCGGCCGTAGCCGTTAAGATGTTGTCAGCAACCCTGAGGCGCCGAGTGGCCTCGATCAAGTGATCGGTGAATTCAGCCAAACCCACAGAATCCAGCCACGACCCAGCCGCTGTCCTGAACTTTCCTGCGGCCGCGTGACGTTGTGCTGGGGATGAATCAAACGCCCGTATCGTTGCGGCGGAACGCGCACTATCAACGGCGGCGCGTGCGGCTCGAGTTAACCCCGCCCTGGACAGGTCGCTGGTAGCTGCATAGGCGATGTGTTCATCAACCAGGGCTTCGACCATCACGCCTCGCTCGAAGCCCACAGAATTTTGTTCGGGTCGGCCATTGCGAACGGTTCGGCGGTGTGTGTCTTCCTCGACGAAACGTATCGCCAGCCAGTCGGCTTCTCCCTGAATCCAGTTCAGGGCCGAGAGTGGATCAAACGGAGCAAATTCAGGCCGGATTGCAAGACTGACAGGCATAAGGGTAGGGGTTTGATTTGTTGGAAACGCGCGGCCTGTGACCCGCAGGATCCATTTTTGTTCTTGCTCGGGTGCAACTCCATGAGCGGGTTGCCCATGCGATCAGCGCTCGCCTTCGTCATGGCCGTGGCGGAATGGTCCGCCACGGGGGTAGGGTCAACAGTTAGTTGGCTGGACGGTACAGAGGATGGGATGCCGTGCTGTGTGCCAACTTGATGGGGGGTTTCCCCCCGGTGATGGCAAAGATCTCACGGGTGATGCGATCGTAGAGTTCAGGTGTCCATACCGGCAGGCTGGGGTGGCTGGTATCGAGCGGCCGCAGTCGCGGATCGCTTGGGGCGATGACCACCTTGATGTTGCTGGCTCCGACATGGGCGGCGAGCACAAAAAGCTCTTCGATAGCGGCGTCACCCATCGCCAGACAGCCCGCCGAAACATTCTTCCCGTGAATGAAGATGTCTCCACCCAGGTCATGACGGCCATCGTACATAGCATGATCGATGTCGAATTCGTTCGGATAGTCCACCTTCATCGAAAGGTGATAGTTGCTGTTCGGGTTCAGGTGAGCAATGTGGTAAATACCCTCAGGCACCTGCCGATCACCCTGGCGCAATTTTGGGCCGCGCATTCCGCTGGCGGCCTTGATGTTGTAAGGACGGATCAGCTTGAACTTGCCGTTGTCGCGCGCCCATAGCTCCATTTTGCGTTCGTCCTTGTAGGCAATCAGCACAATCTCGAGTGGCGGGTAAGCGACGCCCGCTTTGCGGAAATAGGGTTTGATTTGGTCAAGTGCGCTGGGCGCAAAGGCGTAGAGCGCATCGTCAATGGAGCGGGCGCCTTTTGGAAATGAGAAGCTGGGGGAATAAGCCGTGTCGTGCGGAATATTCAGGTAGCGGCGCGGCTGCTTGCCGTGGGGCGTCGTCGGTTGCATAACAATGTTCTCGCTATCGCTGGCACATCCAACCAGCCAGACGGACACGGTCAGCAGGGAAATGAAGCGAAAAAGCAGTGGAAGCATTGTTGAGGTCCTCGTGGTCATGGTGACAAATCTCGCGACGGCGCGGACGCCATGGCGAGACTTGGCCAAAATTAGTTAGGAAATGGGCGAGACATCGCCGATATGAAAGTCAGTCAATACTGATGAAAACGGATCAATAAAACGCGGTCAGGTCGATTGAGGCGAGAGCCTTTCTGCTTCAATCGATGATCGCGCTTGATGTGCTCGTTTTAGAAATTCCGCGGGGCAAGTGGGCAATCTGAATCAGCCATTAATTCGCTACACCTTATTTACGGCCGTAATGACTGTCTACATAGGATTCGACCATGGCCTGAAATTCTTCGGCAATCCGATCGCCCTTTAGGGTGACGGTTTTGACGCCGTCCTCGTAAACCGGCGCGACGGGGTCTTCTCCAGTGCCTGGCAAGCTGATCCCAATATTGGAGTGTTTGCTTTCGCCTGGTCCGTTAACGACGCAACCCATCACGGCCACCTGCATGTCTTCGACGCCGTGATATTTTTTCTTCCACTCGGGCATCTTGTGACGGATGTGACTCTGAATGTCTTGGGCCAGTTGCTGGAAGTATGTGCTTGTCGTCCGGCCACAACCCGGGCAGGCGGTTACCAGGGGCAGGAATGAACGCAAGCCCATGGTTTGCAGGATTTCCTGGGCCACGATGACTTCCAGCGAACGGTCGTTATGCACGGGTTCCGGGGTTAGCGAGACACGAATGGTGTCACCAATACCCTGCTGTAGGAGTACACCCAAAGCGGCCGTGGAAGCGACAATGCCCTTCGAGCCCATGCCGGCTTCGGTGAGACCGAGATGTAACGCAAAATCACAGCGATTGGCCAGCAACTGGTAGACGGAGATCAGCTCCTGGACACGGCTGAGTTTGCACGAAATCACGATGCGATCCTGGGGCAGGCCTAGTTCCATGGCCCGATGCGCACTCTCCAGAGCTGAGGTGATCACGGCTTCGCGCATCACCACTTCCAGCGCTTCGGGTTCGGCCAGTTGGGCATTTTCATCGAGCAACCGGGCGAGCACTGATTGGTCGAGGCTACCCCAGTTAACACCGATGCGGACCGGTTTCTCATAGCGGCAGGCAAATTCGATCATCTGAGCAAACTGCGGATCGCGCTTGGAGCCGCGGCCCACATTGCCGGGATTGATACGGTACTTTCCGAGGGCTTCTGCGCAGGCGGGATATTTTTCCAACAGCTTGTGGCCGTTGAAATGGAAGTCGCCAATAATCGGAACATGGCAACCCTTGGCGTCCAGTTGTTCGCGTATGTACGGAACCGCTTCTGCAGAAGCCTCGTTATTGACGGTAACGCGAACCAGTTCCGATCCTGCCCGAGCGAGTTCATAGATTTGCTGAACCGTGCCGGCAATATCGGCGGTGTCCGTGTTGGTCATGGATTGCACCACGATGGGCGCACCACCACCGATCTGAATATTACCTACCTTGACGCCAACAGTATTTTTGCGAACGATCATTTTTTTCAAACCTTAGGTTGCAAGTGCTGATGGCATCAATTTTACAGTGAAAGCCACCGTTTCGGGTTGACTGGAGATTAAATTCAGAGTTTGACGCTGGGTTATCCGTCCAGTCGGTCTGGTTCAAGCCATGGATTGGGCTACTTCGAAAATTTCCTCGGCGTCCAGTACGAGAGTGTTGCTTTCGAATAAACGAGCGATACAGGCCCGATGTAAAGCCAGTTTAAGCGTACCGAAACCAATCGCACCCCAGGCCTTCTTCCCGGCGCGGTCCACGCCGCGATCCATCATCTCAACCCCCCCTATGCCCAAAGGCGGAGTAGTGTTGGCATCGGCGATCATATGAAGGGTCCTGTTTTCCTGCCAGTGCTCGGGTCGTAACAGCTCAACCCCGGTCGCGCCCGCTGCCAGAACCACCTCGGCATGCTCGATGGCGACGGCGCGATCTCGGCTGCTGAAAGCCTGAATCGGCACCACATCCACATCGAATTGGTCCTTGATGTTCTGGGCCGTTCTTTCCGCCCTGGTGATTTGCCGGCTTGTGATATGCACCTCGGTAGCGCCCGCCCGGGCCAACATGACGGCAGCCCTCTGTCCTACGGGGCCTGTGCCCGCAAGCACGACGGCACGTTTTCCGGCGATCGGGCCACTTGTCAGGAGCTTGGCCACGGCGGCAGCGGCTGTGGTGTTGCTGCCATTGCTGTCCAGCATCACCGATACCCGAAAATCGGAAAAAAACCGTTGCTGCACGGCGGTGAAAAGGGTCTGTCCTGCCTGCATGTCACTGCCACCTACAAAGATGGCGGTGTTTTTCTTATCCTTGGGCGCACGAGTAAAGATGGTCCCATCCACAAGCGCTCCAATGTTCTCAGGCGTGACCCCACCATGGCCAATCACATGGTCAGCGCCGCCATCGTAGGCGACGACAGTATCGAACACGGATGCATGCGGGTCGGTATCCAGCTGGAAGAGAAGTTTTTTCATCGAAAGATTCAAGTAAAGGGAGCGAAAATCGTGGCCAAAACGACAGGTTGGGGGTGACTACCTCTTTTTGTGCCGCAAATTAACCTACCAGATCATGGCTGGCAAATCGCCAACGGAATGCGATTCAGCCTGAGTATGGCGAAGCTGCTCTATAATTCTGCAAATAAGACCATGAGCCAAAGGAATACAGCGTAATGATCAAAGAGGCATCCATCGAGCATTTTCTGCATCAGCTGGCTAGTAAATCACCCACGCCAGGCGGCGGGAGCGCTGCCGCAATTATGGGTGCCATGGGCGCTGCCCTGGTCGCAATGGTCTGCAATCTCACGGTAGGAAAAAAGGGCTACGAGGATATCTCGGAAGAAATGGCCGCTCTATTACCGACCCTGGACGGCTTGAGAACTCGCTTGGTTGATATGGTTGCAGCAGACGTAGCGGCGTTTGATGGGGTGATGTCCGCTTACGGGATGCCCAGGGACACGGACGCCGACAAGCTGCGGCGCAGTGAATCCATTCAGGACGCGCTCAAGCAAGCCACCCTGGTGCCTCTGGAGTGCGCTCGCGCTTGTGTTCAGGTGATTGACCTGAGTTTTGTCGCCGCCGAAAAAGGCAACAAAAATGTCATCAGTGACGCGGGAGTCGCGGTGGTCGCGGCGCATGCAGCGCTGCGCAGTGCTGCATTGAATGTACGCGTGAATACGGGTGTCATCAGGGACGATTCTTTCGTGACCGGCGCATTGCAAGATCTCGCTAACCTGATGAGCGGTGTGGATCAGCGTACTGAACAGACCTATCAACTGGTCATAAAAAAGCTCTGATTTCTTTACTGTGCAGCCAGCGACCGGGACAGAAAAATCAAATGGATGATTGACCCACTCCGGTTCTGTCGTTAGAATTCGCGGTCTTGATGGTTCGCCCAGCGGCTTTTCAAGGTGAAAGCACTTCGGGGTATAGCGCAGTCTGGTAGCGCGTCTGCTTTGGGAGCAGAATGTCGGGGGTTCGAATCCCTCTACCCCGACCAAGCGCTTGTAGCTCAGCTGGATAGAGCATCGGCCTTCTAAGCCGAGGGTCGCAGGTTCGAGTCCTGCCAAGCGCGCCATCATCAATGACAGACGTCTCGATGGTGACTGTAGCTCAGTTGGTAGAGTCCAGGATTGTGATTCCTGTTGTCGCGGGTTCGAGCCCCGTCAGTCACCCCACCCGCCCTGACGGGTGTAACAAGTTTCCGGGCCGTTAGCTCAGCTGGTAGAGCAGTGGACTCTTAATCCATCGGTCGTAAGTTCGAATCTTACACGGCCCACCACTTCGGTTTCACGTTTTCGTCCCTAACGTGAAACATCCCCCTGTATGACCTTGAGCTTTGGCGGTGAATCCAGCACGGCTGTAGCTCCGGCATACTGTTCTGGCGACAGATGAGCGTAGATCTGATGAGTAATCTGGATGTCTGCATGACGCAGCAATCCAGACACAGTTTGGATCGACACCCCATTCTGGACCAGCCAACTTGCAAATGTCCTTCGCAGGTCATGAGGATGAACATCCTCAAGACCCGCTACCGTCGAAGCCTTCTCAAAAGCTTTCCGCACGGACATTATTCGCTGCCCTTTAAATCCACAGATGACCCAAGGTGAGACGAGTCCGTGGTCTTTCGCAAATTTCCTTCTTGCCTGGAGAACAAGTCGTGCAGTTGCATTGATAGGTATGGTGGCTCTCTTTCGATTTTTCTGATCAGTCGCGTGGAAGGTAATTAGCCCTTGATCGAGATCAACCCGATCCCATGTCAATCCCAGCACCTCTCCTGGACGCATTCCAGTATGCAAAGCCAGGCGCACAAAGTCCCCTAGGTAGGGGGCGCGCTGCAGATTCTGGGCTGCGGCGATCAGTTTGTCTGCTTCTCCCTGTGTTAGGTAACGATGCCGTGCATTATTCACGCTGAGCGTCATCTTCCGCCAAGGGTTCTCGATATCCCACTCCAATTCCATGGCAGCCCAAGTGTACATGCCCTGCATCATGGCAATTTCCTTGTTGACCGTGGAGGGTTGAGCCCCACAAGCTAACCGGTCTCGAATGTAAGTTTTCACCTCACGTCGACTGATCCCATTAGCGGGTTTACCCGCAAACACAGGCATCAGCCACTTCAGGGAATGCTCATACCGCGTGACTGTCGATTTGGCTAAACGCTTTTCAATATCTTCGAGATACAGAAGAACCAGTGCGGCCCAATCCTTTTCCTCGGTTTCATCGGCAGAATGCGATTGAGTGGATTCCTGTTGAATCAGTTCAGTGATGAATCTCGCACGGACCCTCTTGGCCTCGATCTGTCGGGGGTCATCCTTTTTTCGAACCCGAGTCGAGCGGCGAGTGCTTTTGCCGCTGGCGTCGGTATAACTTGCCCACCAGAAGGGTGAGTCTGGTCGTTCGTAAATGCCGTCTTGATCTTGTCCTGACATGGTATTAGCTCCATGGTTGGACCTCGCCCAGCGCGTTCAATATACGCCTGTAACGCGGTCTCGGAAAATCGAATTTGTCCACCGATCTGAAGGTGCGGTATTTCACTGGTCTTCACCAGTTTTCTTAACGTGCCTAAGGAAATCCGCAGTCGATCAGCGACTTCTTGGGGAATAAGAATTGAGTCCATCCTTGGCCTCCCGTCCTACTTGCCAGATTCGGCAAGTAGATTGCCGGGCAACCCCGGCAACCAGACAGAAGGCCACCGGGGCCACTTGAAAAAGTTCATAAGAAACTCCATAGGTCTGAATCATCGGGGAACCAGGTGCTGCCGGAATCCCCGATGAAGTAGAAAGAATAAGATCGCGATCAGTTACCCTCACGCGACCCTTGATGGTTCACTGACTATTCCACCTCCCTCAAGAATTCAAATGCCCAAGGTCTGAAACTAATGCCATGAGACTTGATTGGCTCGCCAACAAAAACGCGAGTAACCACTTGAGGTATCTGGAGATGCCTCTGCAACTGGAGTGTTTCCCGGTAGGCATACAATCGTGGGACCGATTGGGGCGAGATCGACAAGATGACTAAATGCCCCGACCAAACACCGTCCATGATTTCCGCCTGGACCTCGACGTATTTCCTTGAGGTGGGATGAAAACCTTCATCCTGCCAAAGCGATATCAGATCTTTGAGATTTTCTTCGCGAGTGCTTGTCAGGTTGTCATAAGACCATGCGATCCGCCCCATACTGTCGTCGGCGGACTCTCGGTCCTTCCAGAGAAAGATGGGGCGGACTCCGATGATGGTAACCAAAAATTCCGTGCCTAATTTGTCACCATCGATCCGAAAAATGTCTCCTCTTTCCAGTTTCACCGTGGGGAATGCGCCGTACCCGCCTTCCAACTCATCAAAGCCATCATTCGAGGGCGCCTTCTGGGTAGTCGTCGCCAGAAGGGCTGTCAAGGCTCTTGACAGAGGAGTCTCCGATGATGGAGCGAGCGGCGTGTCATATCCGGCGGCATGCCCCATCGGCTCAGCCGATGCTGCCGTCAGCGTTTGGCTGGTTTCGGGTTGAGACCCCGAGGCAGTTATATCTATGGCAGGCCCAGCAGAAGGGGCGTTGAGAAGGTAGTTGACTACCGGTTTTCTTAACAAAGACATAGTAATCTCCAAAGGTCTTGGTTTCGTAAGTGCCAGCTCTTCGACGTCCTGTCAGGCGGCTGGCTTGGCCTAAACCGGTGCTGCGGTTTCGGCAGAAGCAAATGCGAGGAATCCTTCTAGGGGTTTGGTTTTTCCGAACCCCTGGCTGATCACGATGAGTGAGTTTCCTGGACGCGATTGACTGAGCAATCGATCACTCACTCACTCACGAGCCAAGCCAAAAATTCAGCGGTAAGACGTGAATCGCAAAAACAAGTCAGGACAACGAATGCCTGTCGGAAATGACAGGTCGCTGCAAGAACAATGAAGTTTGGTTTGTCGATGGGCGGAACAAATTCCGCTGTTCAAAATGAACATACATATCTCCAAGGTAATTTGGTGCCTGGTGCTGCAGGCTTCTCGAGTATCGCAGGGTGCTGACCTGAGATTCATCTTTTATTAAAAAGTGTTGCTATGACACTTGTCAAGCGGATTTTCTTTGTCACCATGGGAAAGCCGGGTGATACCACGTCACTCCAGACTCCCCTGCAATCCTTCCTCACCCATCAAATCAGACAGCAAGGTCTTCTTATCCCGCACTGCCGAATTCGCGGTGTGTTCTTTCTTCACCAGATCATTCCGCAGCTTCACAGCGACGGTTTTCATCGGGGTGAACATGTAGACGTTGATCATCTCCTGCTGCTGGCCGGTGCGATGCAGACGGCCAATGGCCTGGTCGACGGCGCCCGGTATAGGGCAGGTCTCGGCAAAGGCCACATGGCTGCAGACCTTCTGCCATCCATCGATCCCGACCCCACCTGACCGCACATTCGCCAGCATCAGCTGACAGGTGTCGTCCTCGATGAACTTCATCTTCTGGGCGTCCCGGTCCTTGCCGGTGATGGAGCCGTTCAGCTGGGCCGGATTCAGGTGCTTGTAGTGCTCAGCCAGCTTGTCGATCGAGTCGTTGAACCAGACGTACATCAGGAGCTTCCTGCCACCCAGTGAGTGGACCAGCTCGTCCAGCGCCTTGAGCAGGGCATTCTCGACCTTCCAGTTCTCGGCAAAGTTCTCCGGGCAGAGGAGGAGGCGTTGCATCTTCTGGTACAAGGACGATGACGTTGTCGCGTCGATGACGGTGTCACCGATCTCCAGAATCCGCTCCTTGCAGAGCTTCTGGTACAAGGCCAGATGCTTCGGCTCCAGTTCGATCTGCGTCTCCGAGATCAGCTTCGGCGGCAGGTCACTGACATCCTTCTTCAGGACGCGACGTCCCCTGAGGTACAAGGACTCGAACGCATAGTCCTCGTTCATGAAGCCGACGACCTTGGGGAACTGGCCGTAGGAGAGGATGCAGTGCATGCGCTCGAAGGAGCGGTAGGAACCGTAGCGGGAGGGGGTGATGAGTTTGATGAGGCCGTCGACGGTGTCGTTGTCAGTGTCAGTGTCGGTTAACGCCTTGGACCCAAGGCATAATCGATCTCATTCGGCTGCATCACTACAACGAAGCCTTCTCGTCGGCGTTTGATCTGGATGCCGCCTGGATGATGCATCTGGCGGCCTATCACCGGCCCGGAGAGGGCAGTTGCATTCCGTTGCAGACGGCGGCGGAAGGTGGGGTGGTGCCGGAGTTTAGGCGGTGATGTGCTGTCACCGTCTCAGAACAGGGACTCAATGGCTATTCAGGGCCAGTTGCTCTTTGACGGCAGGGGCCTTGGCTTCCTGGTGCGACGCCCGCAATCGCTCCGCATCGACAAAGTCCATGGTGGAGGACAGGGCGTACAGCGAAATCATGAGCGCGGAGAGTAGAACATTACGCATGTCGGTTTCCTCAAGGTGATCACCAGCAATCTCTGGCGTGAGGGAACGATAGCACCGGGTAAATTACAAGACAATAGCAAAAGCTAACTTTCTGCTATCGATGATGATTTAGCGTGGCTTGCGATAGCGTCGATGCTCCATCATTGTGCCGATGATCTGGAGGGGGGTGTAATCCGAGCGGAGAGAGGGGAAGTCGTCATTCAGCGGCACCAACTCGATGACCTGCTCACCCTGTTCATTGATGCCCCGAGGTCGGTACTTCTTGAAGGTTGCTTCTTCCTGAGCGTTCTTGGCCACCACAAAATCCCCGGGTGAAGGCTTCACATCGGGATCGATGATGATGCTGTCGCCTTCCTTGAATTCGGGTTCCATGGACTCACCACGCACCGTCAAGGCAAAGGCGTGTGCCCCCAAGTCCAACTGAGTCAGCAGGTAATCGTCACCCGCGCCCAGGGCATAGGGATCCACGGCTTCGGTCCAAACACCCGCCTGCACAAAGCTGATGCGCGGCACCCTGCGCAAGCCAGGAGGCGGGCGGTCATAGCCGTCGGCTTCTTCACCAGGCTCATCGACCGATCGATCCATAGATCGAGGGGGCCAGCCCAACTTGGCTTCGAGGTTACGCGCCGCTTTCTCTCCAAGATTGCGATGCCCATTGAGCAGTTGAGAAAGGTAAGTGGAATCGAGGCCGTATTTCCGGGCGAAGGCCACGAGGGTAGGGAAGTGGCGGATTTCCCGGCGCAAGGCATCAAGACGGATGGTGTTTATGTCCATGCCCCTATTGTGCATGAGTGATTAGCGTTTGTGAATGTCTTTTTGCATTTCAGACATGTCACGGAGAGACTCAACCGATGATCTTGGACTGGTTATTGTGAGATTGCTTGGCTGGCTGCTGATCATATATGCCCTGAACACTGATTGATGTATTTTCGATCAGGCAGAGCTGTCGTAATTTGATCAATTGACGCATGTGTTCACCCAGCCTAACCTCAACCATCGGGCTCTGACGGTAGGAATTGATCTGATCTTTGTCAGATGGAAGCAGCCAATCCATTCTTGTCACGGTAGGTTAAGAGAAATTCTGCCACCTGCTGCTTTGCGATGGACTGAAGACGCTCCATGAGCGCCAGCGGTATGGTTCGGTAGCTGAACTGATCCATGATGTCCTCTGCCATGCGTATCCAGAGGTGCGCCGTCATTTCAGCATCGGCTAAAGCACGGTGATAGCGACCGGTTTGCGGAAGGTCCAGATACTCCACCAATGAACCAAGCTTGTGGCTCGAAACCTCGAGATACAGACGCCGGGATACCCGTAAAGAACAAAGCATGCTGGAATTCATGGGTAACCGAATCCGCTGCCACTCGGCTTCCAGAAACTTACGGTCAAAGCTTGCGTTGTGGGCGATGATAGGTTGCCCGTCCACAAACGCATGCAGTTCGCGCATGACAGCATCGATTTTTGGGGCTGACCTGACCATGTGATTAGTAATTCCCGTCAGCTCCGTAATGAAAGCTGGGACATGGACGCCTGCATTCATCAGGCTTTGAAATCGGTCTACGATCTGACCGTTTTTTACCCTAACAGCGGCTACTTCCGTGGGGCGAGCTCCCAAGTCCGGCGACATGCCGGTGGTCTCGAAATCCAGCACGATCACGCTGTTGGACATCACCGAAAAATCCTACAAATTTTTTTCATGACCAGGACTCAATCGGCGAAAGCGTTTGCATAATGGGAATGCCTGCCAGAGTCTCCGCCCAGACACCATATTTGATGGGGTGGCGTCGGAGAACATTTAGATCCAGCCAATCCCGCAGGAAACCCAACACGCTGGGCCCGAGATCGATGTTGACCTAATAGCTACCCAGGAAATCTGTTTTGCCCAGTTCCACGCCCCAGTGGCGGAGAATGGCGTAAGCGGTGGTGCTGTGAAAGTAGATATTGGGCAGAACAAAATCCAACAGGTAAGGGCGACCCTGGAAACTCATGTCACGTTTACCCACTGGCAGGGTGATGGTTTTCTCCTCCGATCCCTCGATCTGATCCGGCGTGAAGGTATTCAGGAAAGCGATCGTTTTGGCCAGGCGAGCCTGGAGTTCAGCAAAACTGCTTTCCGTATCTTCGTAACTCGGTGGCGTCTCTCCCGCCAACCGGGCGGCGCCGCCTTTGGCCACATCCGAGGCAATCTGTATCTGCCGGGCCAGGGGATACATGTTCGGATATAACCTGGCCTGGATGAAGATAGCCGGGTCGATCTTTTGCGCGGCAGCATGGGCTTCCGCCTTTTCCAATATCCCGGCGAGTTGGGTCAGCGCTCGGGTCATGACTGGGATTGAGGCTTGATACATGGAAAGGGACATGGCTTTTCTCGCGGTAGTAAGATTTGAGTGTTCCATCCGATTGGATGGTGGGGTGTCCGGCCTTCAATCTCATCCAACTCGGTGTGACAGACGCCACAGGTCAACACCTTCAATAAAAGCTCATGGGGTCCCGCGACCGGGATCGGGACTTCTGCCAGCCTGAGGGGTTTTTCCTCCTGAGCCAAGTCGACCACCCTGTCCAGCACCATGGCTTTCATGGAGGGGTACTCACCTAAAGCTTCTCTGGATCCATGGAAGGATCGAGATGGATCAGGGCCAATCGGAGCGCCTTGATGGCTTCATTCAGTCGGGACGAGTCGACTTCTTCAGGGCCATCCAGCAGTTCATGGATGATTTCCTCTGCAGACTGCGTGAATTGATGCGCCTCATGCAGGAAGGTGTGTCCCTGTTTATGTTGATTCATGGCCGCTATTTTCCGCTGTGCTTCTGATACGTCCCCACCAACTCGGTGTGTTGAATGACATGCCCCTTCATCGCCGTTTCCAGGGTTGCCTTGGTGGCAGGTCCCAAATCAGGCAATAGAGCATCCAGTGCATAGAGCTTGAAGAAATAGCGATGACGACCGATAGACGGACAGGGACCGCCATAGCCCTTTCGTTTCCAATCATTCAGCCCTTCACGGGTGCCGTCAGGTAGCGAGGCAGATGAGATCGCCTCAGCCAGACCAGCCGAGGCTGCCGTTAAGTTATAAAGAACCCAATGCACCCAGGTCATCTTGGGTGCAGCAGGATCGGGCGCGTCGGGATCATCGACGATGAGCACCAGGCTCTTGGTGTTCGGAGGCAATTCACCCCAGGCTAAAGGCGGGGAGAGGTCTTTTCCCTCGCAGGTGTAAACGCTCGGGATGGATGCCTGCTCCTTAAAGGCTGTAGACGTCAGCTTCATGGGAGTCTCTCCGAAAGCAGTGCCAGTCAATGACAGACTGAAAAGTAAGCCGCTAACCAAGGTCTTCACGTTTTTGCAGAACCCGTGTGGTGGATTGATTCGCAGCATACGAAAAATTATGCTCTGGTCCGAGTATCGCTTAAAAAATCAATGAAACAGGCTTCATCGATAGAACCCGTGAATCCAAATCTATTGCCAGAAAGGCAAGAGCCATAAGGGGTTAGTTTTTCTAACCAACGCCTGGGCAGAGTTGGACGGTTAAATTGGCAAACTGACGATGAATTCACTCCCCTGGCCTTTCTCATTGCTCCGGCCTTCAACGGTTCCGGAATGTGCACTGACGAGCCTTTTGACTAACCCAAGTCCGATACCCGCCCCTCGACAAAGAGAAGAAGCTTCATCGGATCTCGTGAAAAAGTCGAAAACTCTTGGAAGCAATTCACCATCCATGCCGATGCCATTGTCCTTGATGGAAATGGCTAATGTGTTGGGCTGTTGGTCTACCCGAATGTGAATCTTGCCAGCGGGTGGCGTGTATTTGGCTGCATTCTGCAGAAGATTGGCCAGAACCTGAAGCAGGCGATTCGGGTCAGCGGTCAGGTAGATCGGATCATGGCTATTCACCATGTCGACCTGATGGTGGCGCTCGTCCATGATAGGTCGTGTCATTTCCAGAGCCTGTCTGATTAGATCATTGATCTCGACCAACTCTGTCTTCAATGACAACTCACCACAATCAAGCCATGAGCAATCGGTCATAGTGTCCACGAGGTAGACCAGATGGTCCACTTGCCGACTCAGTATTGGGTAGATTTCTACCGTCTCGTTGTCCGGTGAGCCTATGTTCAACAAATGGTGCACCAAGTAGCACAGGCAGGTAATGGGATTCCTGAGCTCATGGGTGAATATGGCGATGAACCGGGCGGCGTCAGGGCCCAAGCAATCGCTCGAAATGCCCATGCTTTCTCCGGTGCCGCTGGTTTTCTTCTTGTCCATTTTTGTCTCTGTTTCTTGGCTTTCATGAGGATGCGAGAAACAGAGTAAGGAGTCAGGGGCTCAAATCGTGCACCCCTGAAAAATAAATTCAGCGTCCGATTGGTACCTCCGAGTTCGTGGCGGTTTTGAGCTTTTGGTAATGCTGCGCACCCTGCTCAAACTGGATGGCGATTTTTTCGATGAGTTCGGGCGGCGAAAGGACGGTGCAGTCCGTTCCGTATTTCAGGATATCCATGATCAGCTCGGGATCGTTTGAATAAGGAACCATGAGTTCATAGCTGCCATCCTCCAGCAGTCGCCCTTTCTGCATCGGATGCCACCGCTCGCTGCCGACCCAGCGGGCTCTTTCTGGCGTAAATCTCAAGGTGGCCCAAAGTACATCGTTCCCTGAAAAAATCCCATAGCCGGCACCGAGCATTTCATTCAGCCATGCCTCGTCAACGTCTTTGGCTCGCTTGTCGAGTAGCTCGGCGATGTGGATGGCATCGACTGAAAATGCTCGCAGGTCATTGCGCACATGACACCACGCATCGAGGTACCAATTGTCGCGATAGTAGATTAGTCGTTGAGGTGAGACCTCACGCTCAGTGGTCTCATCATTCCCTCGGGCGTAATAGCGGATGACCAGCCGCTTGCGTCGCAGCAAGGCTGATCCAATGACCTGAAAGTGGTCGAGATGAAATTCTCTTGCCCCGACGGTTTCGATACGAATCCTGCGCCTGACTTCTTCGGCTGAATCGTCCGCCGTCCCAAGAAGTGCGCTCAGGCGAGATAACAGTGGCTGGATGTGAGGACCCAGCAGGCCGCTGGTATCGAGATTGGACAGCAGATGCTGCATGGTCAGCAGTGCATGGATTTCCTCCGCCGAAAACCAGAGGCCGGGCAGTTCGTATTGAGGACCTACCTGTGTCTCGGCGGTTTCGAATCGATATCCGCCCAGACTGCGATCAAAGACAATAGGGGCGTTAAGCCGGTCCTTCATGTAATTCAGGTCACGTTTTAGCGTGGCCCACGACACGCCTAGTCGCTCTTCAAGCTCCTTACGCGACACAAATCTTCGGCCTGAGAGTAGCTGATCGATCTGATATAGCCGATCTACATTACTCATGTCGCTACCTCTTTATTCCAGATTATGGGAGCGCAAGGATAATGGTTATTGGATGCTGATGGCGTGTTTGCTCAAACAAGGAAAAAATCGTCTCTATGAAGAGGCATGAAACCGCATTGGCTGCCCGATGGGTGGTGGGTGCATCGAGAGGGGGCGGCGATTTGCCAACGGCCAAAACTGTACTATCTTCATAGTGCCAGCCCAGTTAACCAAGCCTGAGATAAGGCGGCTCCTCCCGGTTAGCGAGGAGCAAGCGATGACCTCGCAACAAGGTCCGTGATAGCTGGGATGGGATGGGTGGTCGAGGGTTGCGACCACTCACCCCTCGACGGATGGCAACCTCAGCCAGCCGTCCCCTGTTTAGGGGCGGTGCCATTCTCAAAGGATCGAGACGCCACGTGGCTGAAGAGAGAAACCCGCCCCTGTGGCGGGTTTCTCGTTTCTGACTGCTGGTAGTTATGGTGAATCGACAGGTCTTGTCACGAAAACAGGTCCAGTGGCATTTAAATCCATGGTCCATGGCTGCTAACCTCCTTCACCATACGTTTAATCATGTAGCCATTGCTACCCAGGTACAGAACACAGAGGTACCAGATCAGGCCAAGTATGCTGATCCAGATTACGAAAGGTTTCCAACCGCTAGGGCCACTGCGTTGGGCTTGACCCCAGACTTTTGGGTCGAGTTCGGACTGTGATTTTCGTCCTGTGGCAGGGCCAGTCTCTTTCATGTAATCACGGTCTTGAAGTCCCATGGCGTCCTCGCTGGAGTGGTCATCCGTCTTCGTCGACGCCAAGATGACCACGGCGCTACTGGACCGCCTTACCCATCATTGCCACATCCTGGAAACCGGCAACGAATCCTATCGGTTCCAACAGAGCAGCATGGCCGCTCGATCACGCATCAAATCCCGTGAAGCCAAACTCAAGGGCCATCAAGGCGAGGAGGTCAGCGCACCGTTCTAATCCGCAGCGGGCGGGCAGCGACCAACGCCTGCCCGCCAGTCGCTTTATCAGACACCGAGTTCGCATCGATTCTGGTAAGTTACCCGTGGCTGTTGGGTTCAAAAACAGCCTTCGTGCCTGGGTCATTTTTCAATCGGCACACTGGGTCAATTTTCGGTCGGCGCCAACAACCGGAATCCTGGGGTCAATCACGGCATCCACTTGGGCAATCTGGCAGCACTGCCCCACCAATGCCAGCCCTGAATACGAGGTCAGTTGCAACTTGCTGGATTGCTTGATTTCAAAGCGGGCCATAGTCAGATGGGTGAAGCCAGTAAAGCCGGTATTATCTCATTAAATCAGTGCCTTATGGCGTACATGAGGGGTTTAGGAACACGGATTCAGGTTGATGCTATCCACAACCGGATGTAGCGGGGTCAAAGCTGGGAAGGGACTTAACCCATAGGCGGTGTGAGTTAGTGAGCCATCACCGAGGGAAAATCCCGCCATCGAGTCGTGTAGGCCGGAGACAGCGTCCCGCGATTCATGTGCTAGGAGTCCTCTTTCTCCTTCCGACGAAGAGGACGGCTTGCCAGCCTACCTTGTCTAACCGTTACTGCGCCTTGTGGGAGCAGTCCCCCGTGCGCCAATGCTGACGCCAGACTTTGTTCAATTTCATGGCTTCTAGATGAAATCCACAGACACCGAATTCCCTGTTCTTGCCTTTGTCGATATCGAAACCACGGGCGGCAATTGCGAGCGTGACCGGATCACTGAAATCGGCATCAAGACTCTGGCCCAGGGCCAGGAAAGTGCTTGGGAGTGTTTGGTCGATCCACAAACCTTCATTCCGCAAAACATCCAGAGACTGACGGGCATAACGCCGGACATGGTGGCGGGGCAACCCCCCTTTGACGAACTCGCGCTGCAGATCAAGAAAGAGCTGGAAGGCAAGATTTTTGTCGCGCACAACGCGCGGTTTGACCTTAGTTTCCTCAAAGCCTCGTTCAATCGCTTGGGTATGGATTTTCGGCCCAAGGTTCTGTGTACCGTCAAGCTTTCTCGACTGCTGTTTCCGAACCAGGCCAGGCATAACCTGGACACCATCGTCGCCGCACATGGCTTGAAGGTCAGTGCACGGCACAGAGCGCTGGGTGATGCCGATTTGCTGCTCCAGTTTTGGCGTGTTTGTGAAAACACTTTCGGCGAAGCGCGCCTGCTTGAGGCGATGCAGCAGTTGGTGGGCAGTGTGAGCCTACCGCCCAACATCAGCCAATCCGTCATCGACGCGATTCCTGACTCGCCGGGTTGCTATATTTTTTACGGTGAGCACCACGCCCCTTTGTACATCGGTAAAAGCATTTCAATGCGCAGCCGCGTGATGAGTCATTTTCAAAGTGCGCTCACCGTTCGCAAAGAAATGAAGTTGTCCCAACAGGTCCATCACATCGACTGGATCGAGACCTCTGGTGAATTGAGTGCTTTGGTGCTGGAGTCGAAACTGATCAAAGAGCGGATGCCGATCATGAACATCAAGCTCCGCCGCTCGAAGGAATTGTGCGCATGGCAATTGATCCAAGACACATCAGGCCTTCACAGGCCCACGTTGATTACCCATAAGCACTTGCAGCCTGGCTTTCAAGACAATCTGTATGGGCTTTTCAACAACAAGAAGGAAGCGCTGGGTTATTTGGCCGCCGTTGCCAAGAAATACCAGCTGTGTAAGGCCTTACTGGGCCTTGAAAAAGTGGACGATGGCAAACCTTGCTTTGGCTACCAAGTCAAACAATGCCAAGGCGCTTGCATTGGCAATGTCTCAGTCGCGGTGCACAACCTGAAGTTGCAAACTGCCCTTCAGCTCTACAAGGTACCCATTTGGCCTTTTGAGGGTGCGATAGCGATCAAGGACGGGCACAGCCTGCTGGTGTTCAACAAAATGGTGTTACCTGGGCAGCGCCAACGACCATGATGAGCTACACGACATCGCCCAATCCAAAGACTTGGACTTTGACCTTGATATCTATAAGATCGTGAAAAAGGCCCTGTCCGGATCTCACAAATCAAACGTAGTGAAGCTTTCCAGTACCGACCGGGCTTCGGCCCTTTTTTGACGCATCCAAGCACCCATTGATCAAAATATCCAAACCGGTTCGATCTCGCATCAAGGCCTGTGCGAATTGCAGTTTCGTCGAGATAGATGTCCTCTCGGCCGCCACCCCGGAAAGTGGCATGATAAAGACCGCCGGCGAGTTCGAGTCTGAGAGGGCATGCCATCAGAGATGGATAAGCGGGTGCGGTGTGTTGATGCAAAACCTGACCCCTAGATGGAAACCTGGCGATTTCAACACCGAAAGGAAACGGGGACCGAAGTCCCCGTCGAGACGATCATCTCATCCAGCCTTACTGATGCTATAGAAAGAAAAGTCACCCCTCATGTGCACTCCAAGGCTTAGGTGATGGGACATTAAGGAATATAATGATCTTACATTTCAAACTAAACTACTCATAGTACATGATTGTTATAGGATTTGATGGCTGACTGGTCCCTGTCGCGTTTGTAGCAGTTACAGTACAGGTGTAATAGGGGGCATTGGCAGTTCCAGAGCCGCCGAGCATTGAGATAGTGGAAGACGATGTCGTTGTGCCAGTTACTATATATGAGTCGGCAGTACATATAGCATTATAAGCGCTTATTCGCGATCCACCCGTATCTGCTGGGGCCGTATATGAAAGACCGATACTCGCTCCAGAACTGCCGAAAGATGATTCATAAGGAAAGTACGTGCCGGTGTTTAGCATGGGTGGTTGCGGAACTGAGGGAGCACTCGACGAAGCACTCGACAAAGCATTTGACGGTTGACTAGTAATTCCCAAACTATTCATCGCTTCAATAGTGCAACTATAGATGTAGCCTCCAGACCCTGACTCACCCTGTAGGGTAATAAAAGTAGTCGAAGGGGTGGTGCCGCCAGTAATGGTTATAGGAGTGGAGGCATTTGTGCTTGTGCAGCTGGCCAAGTATTGCATTATAGGCATTCCACCAGAACTGCTTGATGGTGGGGTGAAGTTCAATTGGATACTAGCCGCTCCGTTGTTATTAGATATCCATAAATTGTTCAAAGTGGGTGCAGGCACATTGCAAGCGCTCGCAGTTGAACCGGGAACGCATGGCGGTGGAGGCGTATAACTAGTCGGTGGATTGGTTGCAGACGCAGGCCACCAATTGCGCCCTAATAGTACACCAAAGACAGGGGCAAGATTAACGGAGTTATTTGGAGTGGCCCCTCCCCCGCAGCTTGTGTACTGCCAATAGTAACTTCCAATAGTTGTATTGAAGTCATAAGTAGTTACTGTCCCCGACTCAGTGCCGTCGTTGCAAGTTTCTGGGCCGCCTTCAGCCTTATGGGAAAATTCACCCATATTGTCTGAGGTAAAAAATCCAGTCCCATTGGGAGTATTTTGAGAAGTATTGTTATTTGCAGCTAGATTTGTCCATTCAGAAGCCATCGGGAATGAGTATCCGGATGGAGCCTTTTGGTTAATGGCATTAACGAAGTACTGCCAAGAAGTTACACCTGTTCCGCTTCCTTGTGAATAGTTGTTACTTGTAATAGAAGCTACTTGAGCAGAAGTTGGCTGCAAGGTCTTGTGGGCTTGCGGGTTAGAGAATTGTTCTATTGCAGAAGGCAGACCACCTGGGTTAATTCCTTGGTTATTAAACTGAGTAACCGAAGGGCCCGTAGCCTTCGAGGCAGCCCAGCTTCCTGGGTCAGGAGTGTTCTGCCCGAGATAGTATGGCTGCAAGCCCAGTTGACCTAAGCCCAGGGCGAGCCCCGCAGGGTAGGCGCTGATAGCTAATCCTGCGCCGCCGTTCACTGTGCTCCAAATGCCTATTTCATCGCTGTATAGATCTGGCGGATAGGCGTTGCCGATATTGCTCATAGCAGCGCAGAAGTTAGGGGTGGTGCTTGTTGTACCGGTAATGCAGACCGAAGATCCAGGTACGTTACCAGCACTGCTCTGCGCACTCTCACTGCTCTGCCCACTCTCGGAATTAAACGTATAGTAATTATAATACTCGTTGGTCAAAACAAACGCATCGTATTGGACGGTTCCCCAGTAAGAAAGAGTCTGCTGCAATTGCTGTACTTGAAGGGCGGTGTACCATGCATTAATTCCTTGATAATTCTCATTGAGTTGCTGCCAACCAGGGGCTTGACCGCCAGATGTTCCAAATAGCACATTGTTTACCGTGGCCCCCTGCGAACAGCCACCAACTTGAGAACCACTCGGATCCCAAGCTTCAAGATCTTGCAATAGGGACGGGTTGCCAGCGTTGAGCTGGCAGTTTGAAGAACTACAATCTTGGGCGTCATTTACAAGCCCAGAATAATTGTAGTATTGGGTGGTTGCATCGGCAGCGCAATTCTCGGCTGATTGAATATCGATAGTATACGCCATCTCTCCAATCTGCTCGCTCAAATATGATAGCTGAGCACTAATGCATACCAATTGCGCGTCTACTGCCTGCAGCGCCGAGGCTGAGGGCGAGCCTGTAGCCCCTCCCGTGAGCAGCATGCCTGCAATACCACTTGCTGCAGCAGAAGGTGCGCCCGCGGCCTTCAATAAGATACTCATCGAGGTCACACCGAAATCTTCAATGATCTCGGTCGATGCTGAGGTCGATGAACCGTTGCCCAATGGGACATTGCATTGTGGGTAGGTTGACGTAGAAGTAGCTTGTGTGGCTTGAGCCTGAAGGCCTTGTGCTTCACTAGGGCGAATCGCGTTGGTTAGCACGTCGGATGCAGCATTCTTTTGGGGAGCTGCCGTCGTGGCGTAGATCACAGGAGTCAGCTCTGTAATCTTCTGTCTACGGTTGATCCGATGGACCATATTGCGAACATATTGATCATAACCCCCATAGGCTTCAGTTGCAGCCTGTAACTGGGCGGAGCCTACGTGGTTATTTTTAAACCGGATGCCATTGACGGGAAAGCCTTTGCCAATGCTCAGAGCCGCTCTTACTGCTTTAGTGGCGCTGGCGTATGACCTTGTCTTGGAGCGCATCACCGAGGCGCTGGTCGAGATAAGATCCAGGTATGCGATGGTATGCTTCCCCACTGGCACCTTGCTGATTTGACCTCGCAAATGGCCATAAAAAGCGGGCCCGGAAGTTTGGTTACCCGTCTGCCCGATAACCTGGCCACCCGAAGTCGTGAACCTGAGCGGCTTAACAGCCGCTGCAAGTCTTTGCTGGTTTATGTGAAAGATTGTGGATCCGCGAGAGTTGGTTTTCTGTTTTGCGATGACTATTCCTAACGCGTCCCTCACGGTCACCTCAGCCCCAGACAAGTACTCCAATGGTCCGACCGAGGCCAAAACCTGAAGATGCGCAACCGGTGGCAGCTTTGTTGCTGAAGGTTGCGTCTGTATGGAAGCGTTAAGTTCCTGCGCGTTGTTTTCTAGTGCTGCTACGCAAACGTTGGCTTCGGCAAATAGGGCACCAAATATGGTGAGACCTAAAATGATTTCTTGTAATTTTGTTTTCATCGCATCAATTTCCCGCTTTTATTCGTCAACCATAGCTCAAGCATGAGAGGGCGGTTTCAAGGACCAAGTGCAACACGGGTTAATGAACTACGCTGTCTGACTTCTGAGCCATTTGAAGCATCTCGTTGTAGACCTGCAAAGGCGTCCGGAATCCATGAATCTTACGCG
>JBIIEQ010000146.1:0-2522 GCA_044237765.1 Methylococcaceae bacterium
GGGCGGCAGTAGGTAGGGCGTATCACGATCGGCTTGGATATAGCTCATCGGCGCGGGCTTCAAACGTTGGATTCAAAGTGCCTATTTTACAAGGTGGGACACGAAAGTCCGACAGGCTCCTAGGCTCAAGACATTGACCCTAAAGTTCTTACTTGATCTTAAGCAAAAGGACATTCACAAACGCTATTCACTCATGCACAATAGGGGCATGGACATAAACACCATCCGTCTTGATGCCTTGCGCCGGGAAATCCGCCACTTCCCTACCCTCGTGGCCTTCGCCCGGAAATATGGCCTCGATTCCACTTACCTTTCTCAACTACTCAACGGGCATCGCAACCTGGGTGAGAAAGCGGCGCGCAATCTCGAAACCAAGCTCGGCTGGCCGCCGCGATCCATGGATCGACCGGTCGATGAGTCTGGTGAAGAAGACAACAGCTATCGACCCCCTGCCGGCTTGCGGCCTGTGCCGCGTATCAGCTTTGTGCAGGCGGGTGTATGGACCGAGGCCGTTGACCCTTATGAGCAGGGGGCGGGCGACGATTACCTGTTGACCCAGTTGGACTTGGGTCCTAATGCCTTTGCCCTGACGGTGCGGGGAGAATCCATGGAACCCGAATTCAAGGAAGGCGACAGCATCATCATCGATCCCGATGTGAAGCCCTCACCCGGGGATTTCGTGGTCGCCAAGAACGCTCAGGAAGAAGCGACCTTCAAGAAGTACCGACCCCGGGGTGTCAATGAACAGGGTGAACAGGTCATCGAGTTGGTGCCTCTGAATGATGACTTTCCCTCTCTGCGCTCCGATTACACCCCGCTCCAGATCATCGGCACGATGATGGAGCATCGCCGCTATCGCAAGCCCCGCTGAATCAACATCGATAGCAGAAAGTTAGCTTTTGCTATTGTTTTGCAATTTAGCTGCTGCTATCGTTTCCTCACGCCAGAGATTACTGGTGATCACCTTGAGGAAACCGACATGCGTAATGTTCTACTCTTCGCGCTTATGATTTCGCTGTATGCCCTGTCCTCCACCATGGACTTTGTCGATGCGGAGCGACTGCGGGCGTCGCACCAGGAAGCCAAGGCCCCTGACGTCAAAGAGCAACTGGCCCTCAACCATTGAGGTCCTGTTCTGAGACGGTGTCAGGCCATTACCCTAACCACCCACACCGAGGTCAGTCTCTTGAGAAGTTATCAAGTCGACGAAGGCTTCATGGTGAAGTTCAACATCAAAAGGCCCGTCGCGGGTTCGTCCGGATCTACGACACCCGTGTACGGCTATGATCTCTATGACTTTGAGGATCACTTTTTCCAGAGTTGCAGTGGTTTTTCGACACTGGAAGAAGCCAAGTGGGCAGCTCTGGCCGCGATTTTGCCGGATCAGCGCCAAGCGGCCTGATTCGATTCCGTGAACCGTAGCGTTTGCATGGGTGGCTCATCGAATTTGTGGTAAACCAGATGAGCCATCAACTTGACTTTCAGAATTTTTACGATCGGGTCAACAAGGGTTATGCACAACCCTGTCTATCCCTCTGAATTTCGGTAGATTTTGGGTTGACCCAAAACCTCTTCATTCAATATCAGACACTTACGTGATAGTTTAATTTCCGCTCAATTTGATGTAGCCCCCAGAATACGGGCCTTTCCACAGGGGTTCCCACAAGGTTATCCACAGATTCTGGGGATAACTTCGTTCCTGTCTCGGCAGAACATTTTGTTCATTTTGCGGTCTGCTTTTTTGGTACATATTGTTTATACCAATAACAAAGAGGCCAAACCATGGACCGTTCCGCCCGCACCCACATTCCTCTTGCACCCTCACTCAAAGGTGCAGTCCCCAAACACCTAGGCCAAGTCTGGCAGGAGGACTACCGTCGATTACATCTGATCGCGGTAGAACTGGCAAAGCTCCCCGATGCCATCCGACACGAGCGTTTGCATTCCCTTGAGCAATGGGAACGGTTACAAGTGCTGGATGAGATCAGACACGGGGCTAAATAAGCTGAGCGGGGTGGCTCACATGCTCTGTGATCACCCCACCGCCGACAACAGCAACTCCAACCCCTGCTCATTGGCTTTATCTGACAGGCTCGGAGGATTTCGTGGAAGATCTTTTCGAGGTGGCGATGATCTCGGGATAGGTCTGCATCAGGTGATGAAGTCGCTGGGCTTCCGCCTCGGTCAGGGAGGCTTCGATGGCCAGGGTGGAACCAGCTGACGTATAGCCGTTATCGATGATGACAGCCTGGCCATCCAGAGTCGCCGTGCGAGTGACGCGACGCATGCTGGCAGAGAGGTCACTGCCGGGGAAGGCCTCCAGACTGATCACCCCCACCGGGTCGAACACCGTGGATTCGAGGGTGATTTGCATGCCGAGACATTGAAATCATGATGAGTTATGCTCAAAAGTTGTGGATGAGCAGCTGATGGAGGCGGCGTATTCTTGATGGTCTTCAAGGTCATCAATGCCTACGAGAGGAGTGAATACGCCGTGAGTAAAGATAAGGTGACTCGGTTAA
>JBIIEQ010000103.1:0-8937 GCA_044237765.1 Methylococcaceae bacterium
GCGACCAGACGCCAGCCTTCGATTTGCTCCTCCGTATAAATACCCGGCGTCCACGCATAACCCTGACCCTGCTGGGAGATTTGTGTGGCTTCGGTAATGATCAGGCCCGCACTCGCGCGCTGAGCGTAGTAAAAGGCATTCAGCCGGCTAGGAATGTTGCCGGGCTGCTTGCTGCGGGAGCGGGTCAACGGCGCCATCACCATTCGATTCTTCAGAGTGTAGGGGCCGATCTCGTAACGGGAGAACAAGGATAGCGTCATGATGATATTCGGATGAGATTTGTGTGGCGCGGGCTTTTTACCAGATCAGGTCGTCAGGCACCTGGTACTCCGCATAGGGATCATCGCTGGAAGGCTCATTATGCCCGCTTGGCTCATTCAGCAGAATGAGAAACGTGGGATCACGCTGACGAATCTTTTCGGCTGTTTCACGTGGAACCAATTCATATGCCTGATCGACCCTGACAATAGCCAGCTGACCACGGACCAACTGATCGCGGACGCGCGTTTCTAGCATCAGCTTCTTGATCTTGCCGCCATCCGTGAAGCTGAAGGGCGTCTCTCCCTCCTTTCTGGGCTGCTTGTGGACTTCAATCAACTGCCGGGCCTGGGCCGCCAATGCCTTCCTGTCGGCGTCTTCCTTTCTCTGCTGGTTGAGCTGACGATCACGCTCCAGCTTTTCGTTTTGCGCGCGCAACCGGCGTTGTGCCTCCTCGTCCGCCACCCCCAAGGCTTTACCCTGGCTCCGTTGCTCCTTGTGTTTTTCCTTTTGCGCCTTCTTGACCTGCTTTTCGTTTACCAGCCCTGATTTCAGAAGCTGATCACGTAGTCCTGCCATTGCTCATTCTCCTTTCCGTGAGCCCCATAAGCCTGGGGTTATGGTATCGCTGATAAGCTCATTGTCCCGATGCGAACCCCTTCAGGCAACCCACGACCGGACGGCGCATCAACGCGCTGAATCGAAGGTTCCCCGTGCTATAGTGCTCGCGCTTTTTAGGTCAGACGCATGATCGCCGGGGATTCACTCACCGGGAAAACCCGCCTCGACCAGGTCAGCCTTTCATTCCGCCAGTGACTTCGGTTCATTCAGCGCTGTTTTCTGTTTTCGCTCCCATTTGAACTCTGGACTTTCGCATGCTTGCTTACCCGAACATTGATCCGGTCGCCATCAGTCTTGGGCCCCTGAAGATCCATTGGTATGGACTGATGTACATCATCGGCATCGGCGCTGCCTGGATCATGGCGCGCCAACGCGCCAAGGAGCCCGGCTTCCCCTGGACCGCCAATCAGATCGAGGACCTGATCTTCTATTGCGCCATCGGACTCATGATCGGTGGCCGTCTCGGCTACATTCTTTTCTATAATTTTTCCGCCTTCATCAGCGACCCCCTGATGATCATTCGCGTATGGGAAGGCGGAATGTCATTTCATGGCGGCATGCTGGGCGCCTTTGCCGGGATGTGGGTCTTTGCCCGCCAGGTGGGCGCGCGCTTCTCCGACGTGACGGACTTCATCGGACCCTATGTGCCACTAGGTCTCTTTACCGGCCGTATCGGCAATTTCATCAATGGCGAGTTATGGGGCAAGCCGACCGACCTGCCTTGGGCCATGATCTTTCCGACGGGCGGGCCTGATCCGCGCCATCCCTCCCAGCTCTATGAAGCCTTCCTTGAAGGGATCGTCCTGTTCATCATTCTGCAGTGGTTTCGCCGGCAGAACCCTCCCCGAACCGCCGTCAGCGGCATGTTCATTCTGATGTATGGGGTTTTCCGCTTCATGGTGGAATTTGTCCGCCTGCCCGATGCCCATATCGGTTATCTGGCATTTGGCTGGGTCACCATGGGCATGGTGCTGACGTTCCCCATGATCCTGATCGGCGCGTTCATTCTGGTCCGTGCCTATCTCCGGCAGGACAGCTCTGCCATGGAGTCCTAAGGTGACTCGCCCGCATCCAGAACAGCAGTATCTCGAGCTGCTGGAAACACTGCTGACTCGAGGTGATCTGCGGCAGGATCGGACCGGCGTGGGCACACGTGCGGTCTTTGGCCACACCCTGCGCTTTGATCTCGCCGAAGGATTCCCGGTTTTCACGACTAAACGAATCTTCTGGAAAACCGCCTTCAAGGAAATGCTCTGGATGCTCTCCGGCGGGCGCAATATCCGGGAACTACTGGAACAGAACGTCCGCATCTGGACCGACTGGCCGCTGAAGCATTACCGCGAAACGACCGGGGAATCAATCAGCCAGGAGAACTTCGAGCGTCGCATCGTCGACGATGACGAATTTGCCGCCACCTGGGGAGATCTCGGCCCGGTCTATGGTTGGCAGTGGCGCCGCTGGAAAGCCGCCGATGGGCGGGAGATAGACCAGATTGCGGAACTGATCGACGGGCTCATGCATAACCCTACATCGCGTCGGCTGCTGTTCGAGGGCTGGAATGTCGGCGACCTCGACGCCATGGCCTTGCCACCCTGCCACAAGACCTATCAGTTTTTTGTGTCCAGCGAGACCGGCAAGCTCTCGGCCGCACTCATGCAGCGATCTGCAGATGCTTACCTTGGCCTGGGCTGGAACATTGCCAATCTCGCCTTGCTTACCCATCTGCTGGCCCAACAATGTGGATACAAACCGGGCGAAATCGTCTGGTTTGGTTGTGATGTTCACCTTTACCTCAACCACCAGGAACAGGCGCGCACCCAGATTGCACGGGAACCCCGCCCGCTGCCCCAACTACTGATCCGCCGCAAGCCGGACAGCCTGTTCGACTACACCATTGATGATCTCGATTTGTCGGGCTATGACCCGCACCCGCACATCGCAGCAGATGTCGCGGTTTAAGCCGATGCCTGCGATCGAGCCCATGGCATCAAAACCCCTTTAACCCACACTCGGCACCGCCCTCCGCTTTAATCCGGCGCCTCCATCCCGCATACTCGATTCCCTGTTTTATCGCTATGCGAGAGGGATGCCATGCGCCGCCTGCTGGTTCTGCTGATTTTGGTCCTCGTCCACCTGCCGGTCTTTGCCAAAACGGCGGGTAACGTCAGCGTTGAATCATTTTCGCCCCAAGGTTCGGCCAAGCAAGTCCGCCAGGTCACGGCGCGATTCGCCTTCCCGATGGTGGCGCTGGGCGATCCCCGACGACCTGAGCCCTTTGATATCGACTGCCCGGAGACTGGAACCCGCCGCTGGGCTGATCCACGAACCTGGGTGCTGGATTTTGACCATGATCTCCCCTCGGGACGCATCTGCCGTTTCCGGCTGAATGCCGATCTCCGCTCACTCGACGGGCGCAAACTCTCCGGCAAGACAGATTTCAGCTTTGATACCGGCGGACCCAACATCCTGCGTTCATTACCTGAAGAAGGCAGCCACCGAGTCGATGAACGCCAGGCCTTCGTGCTGGCGCTGGATGGTCCTGTCGATCCGAATTCGCTCAAGGCACATGCGCACTGCGAGATCAACGGACTGGGCGAACAGATCGGTATCGATCTGCTCGAGGGTGACGCACGGGCGCAAATCCTGAAACAGGCTCGAGCCCTCGGGTACGACTACAGCCAACTGCTGTCCCCCGAAGACCCGGAGGCCCTGATGCCCCTGCAGGGAGAGGCCCTGGAGCGGGCCGAAGCAGGCTTGTCGGTGGTGCAATGTCGCCGGGCACTACCGCCGGATACGGATGTGCGCCTGGTCTGGGGCAAAGGGATTCTCTCGCCCAACGGTGTCGCCGGACAGAAAGATCAGGTACTGAGCTTCAGAACCCGACCCGCCTTCAGTGCCCGCCTACGCTGCCAGCGGGTGAATCCACAGGCCGCCTGTCTGCCCATGCTGCCGTTGGAGCTTTTCTTTACCGCAGACGTCCCCAGCACATCACTCATGACGGTTCGCCTGGTGGACGAGACCGGCAAGAACTATCCGGCAGAGGCCATTGATCCGGCCAAAACCCCCGCGGCGCATTCCATCACCTTTCGCGGCCCTTTCCCGGAAAAAAGCCCACTCAGGATCATCATGCCCGACAACCTGCGAGACGATGCCGATCGAACATTGGAAAATGCCGCCCGATTTCCGCTGCCGGTAGCCATTGATGAATATCCTCCATTGGCCAAGTTTTCGGGCGATTTTGGCATCCTGGAACGGAAAACCGGCGGCATTCTGCCGGTCACTCTGCGCAACCTGGAACCCCGGATTGCCGGCCAGCAGCGGGTGGTTGAAGCTGGCGACGGAGTCCCGGGTCGAGTCAGACGGATGGACAGCGATGCGGACATCGTTCGCTGGCTGGAACGGGTCAAGCAAGCGGGAAGGAGTCGGGGTGAATGGATAAAGGAAAAAGGCGCTAACGGGGAGGACAGGATATGGAAGGAGCAAACAGGCTCCGAATCCGTATTTGGCCCGTCCGATCAGACCACCGGCATCACCGTCCCCAAACCCTCGGGCGAGAAGGAGTTCGAGGTGGTCGGCATTCCGCTGGTTGAACCCGGTTTCTATATCGTCGAACTGAGCAGCCCTAAATTGGGGGCCTCGCTGCTCGGTGAAAACAAGCCGCGTTACGTGGCAACATCGACCTTGGTGACGAATCTTGGTGTGCACTTCAAATGGGGGCGCGAGGGCTCCATGGTCTGGGTCACCACGCTGGACCAGGCAAGACCGGTCGATAACGCGACCATTCAGATCAGCGATTATTGCTCTGGCAATCTCCTCTGGCAGGGCAAGACGGGTACGGACGGACTGGTCAGGATTCCCGGCGGCGAAAGTATCGGGAAACCGCATGGCGGGGAAGGATGTTCGGAGGGTAGCCCGCATCCCCTGTTTGTCAGCGCCCGAACCGGCGATGATATGGGTTTCACGGCCTCATTCTGGAACCGGGGGATCCAACCCGCTGAATTCAACTTGAACGTCGGCGACTATGTCGGTCGGGAGATCGCCCATACCGTATTTGATCGCGCCCTGTTCCGTGCCGGGGAAACGGTCTCCATGAAACACTTTTTCCGACACCATACCCTGACGGGGTTTGCGATCCCGGAGGGATTCCAGCCCAACATTGTCGAGATCATGCACTCCGGGAGCGACCAGCAATTCCGGATACCGGTCACGATGGACTCCAAAGGCATCGCAGAATCCGCCTGGGCCATCCCCAAGGACGCCCGCCTCGGCACCTATCAGGTCGCGCTGACGGATGACAAGCAGACCCGTCGTTTTGAGTCTGGCCCGTTTCACGTGGAACAATTCCGGCTACCCACCATGAAGGCCGTTATCCAGCCACCGAAGGACGATCTCATCAATCCGACCCAGGTTCAGCTGGATCTATTTCTGGCCTATCTGAGCGGTGGTGCGGCGGGTCAGGCGCCCGTGAAACTCCGAACGATCACCTCGCCCAGAGACATCCGATTCAATGGCTATGACGATTTCGTGTTTGGGGGAGAAACCATCCGCGAGGGCATGAGCGAGGAAAAGGAAGACTCCGGATGGGAAGAAGGGCAAAAACCTGCCGAAGTCATTCCGCTGGTCCTCGATGCGAAGGGCGCCGCCCGCACCATGTTGACCCTGCAGCCTAACCCCAAGCCACGAGACCTTCTCGTGGAGATGGAGTATCAGGACGCGAACGGCGAGATGGAAGCCGTGACTCGCCGACTCCCCCTTTGGCCGGCCAGCCTCAACATCGGACTACGCACAGAAGGCTGGGTGGCCAGCCGGAATCAGGTCCGCTTTGACGCGGTGGTACTGGATCTTCGCGGCAAGCCCATCAACAGCCAACCCGTCGAAGTGGATTTATTCGAACGCAAGACCTATTCGTACCGCAAGCGCCTGATTGGTGGCTTCTATACCTATGACAACCGCTCGGAAGTTATCCGGTTAGCCAAGTACTGCAAGGGCAAGACCGACTCGATGGGCCGACTGCACTGCGAAATAAATCCCGAGGCAAGTGGAGAAATCCTGCTGCAGGCGAGGACTGAAGACAGCCAGGGCAACGTCGTCTCCAGCGTAACCAGCACCTGGCTGGCCGGCGCGGAGGATACCTGGTTCGACGGCAGCGGGACGGACCGGATCGACCTCATTCCCGAGCGACAGGAATATCAACCGGGAGAAACCGCACGCTTCCAGGTACGAATGCCTTTCCGTGAAGCCACCGCGTGGGTCACGGTGGAACGTGAAGGCGTAGCCGAAACCTTCGTCACATCGCTCAGCGGCAAGTCACCGACGATAGATGTACCTGTGCGGGGCTCATATGCACCCAATGCGTTCGTCTCGGTACTGGCCATCCGCGGACGACTGGAAAGCACATCCCCGTGGTGGTCGACCATGTCAGAGAAACTGCATCTCCCATGGCAAACGGAAGTCGCTCCCGCGCCCAGCGCCCTGGCTGATCTCGGCAAGCCGGCCTATCGCCTGGGCAATGCAGAAATCAAGGTCGGCTGGCAGACGCACCGACTGGATGTCAACGTTGAGCCGGCGGCGACCGTCTATAAGCCGCGGGAGCAGGCGAAGGTCCGGGTCAGGATAAAACCCGCGGATGGCGGGAGCCTGCCTGAAGACACGGAATTGGCAGTGGCGGCGGTCGATGAAGCGCTGCTGGAACTCAAGCCGAACCTCTCCTGGCGCCTGCTCGACAGCATGATGAACGTCAGACCTATCGAGGTTTACACCTCCACAGCCCAGATGCAGGTCATCGGCAAGCGGCACTTCGGGCGCAAGGCCGTGCCGCATGGCGGCGGTGGCGGACGACAGGCCGCGCGCGAACTGTTCGATACGCTGCTGTTGTGGAAAGGCCGCGTTCCCCTACAGGGTAAAAATGAGGTGGATATCGATATCCCTCTCAATGATGCGCTCAGCAGTTTCCGCGTCGTCGTCGTGGCAAATGCGGGGTCAGGATTGTTCGGGACGGGCAGCGGCACCTTCCAGACCAGCCAACCTCTGATGCTGAATTCGGGGCTACCGCCCGTGGTGCGTGAAGGAGACCGACTCAACGGCCTGTTTACCCTCCGCAATGTGTCCAACAGCGCCATGCAGGTGGAGTTTGCACCCCGACTCAGCACCGACTCGCCAGCGGTTGCTCCGCCTCAGGTCAAACCGGTGCAGCTGGAGATCGCCGCCGGCGGCGCCCGCGAAGCCCTATTTGAAGTGGAAGTGCCGGCCGGAATCCAGCGCCTGCAGTGGGAGATCAGCGCAAACGATCGCCAAAGTCAGGCACAGGATCAGCTCAAGGTTCAGCAGACCGTTCAGCCGGCGGTACCGGTTCGCACCGTGCAGGCCACGCTCGAGCAAGTGGAGAAATCCCCGCTCAAGCTCGATATCCAGGCGCCTGCAGGGTCATTACCGGGTCGCGGCCGTGTTGAAATCGGCGTACGTTCACGACTGGCGGACGCGATGTCGGGCGTCACCGATTACATGCGCCAATATCCCTACAACTGCCTGGAGCAGAAAGTGTCGGTCGCCATCGCCTTGCGCGACAAGACCCGCTGGGCCGACGTGCTCAGCCAGCTGCCGGTCTCACAGGATCGTGATGGATTGCTGCGTTATTTCCCCAGCGACCAGCTCATGGGCAGTGATGTACTGACCAGTTACGTGCTGGGCATTGCACATGAGGCGGGCTGGGAATTGCCCGAAAAATCCCGCTCGCGCATGCTGGAAGGCTTGAAGAAATTCGTCGCGGGACGCGTGACACGCGATTCTGCCCTCAGTGCGCCGGACCTTACGCTGCGCAAGCTGACCGCGATTGAGGCCTTGGCTCGATATGGCGATGCGACGCCGGACATGCTGGACTCTCTCACCATCGACCCCAACCGCTGGCCCACATCCGCCGTGCTCGACTGGATAAGCATCCTCGACAGGATGGAGGAAGTGCCCTTGCGAGAGCAGCGCCAGCAGCAAGCCGAACAAACCCTTCGCAGCCGGGTCACTTATCACGGCACCACCCTGGGGTTCTCCACCGAAAGCCAGGACAGTCTGGGATGGTTGATGTTGTCTGCCGATGTCAATGCCGTGCGTATGGTGCTGACCGCCTTGAACAACCCTCACTGGCAAGCCGAACTTCCACGGCTGGCGCGGGGCGCTTTGGGACGTCAGCTGAAAGGACGCTGGAACATGACGACGGCAAACGCTTGGGGCGTTCTGGCGATGGAACGATTCAGCCGGAAATTTGAATCGACCCCGGTCACCGGCACGACGCACATCCGCCTCGGCGATCAGAAGGCAGAACTGAACTGGCCGGCCAGCGAACCACAACAAGTCGAACTGGAATTACCGGATACCCGTGAGTCGCTCTCGATTCAGCAGGCAGGCAGCGGGAAACCCTGGGCCATGGTGCAGGTGAAGGCGGCACTCCCGTTAACCAGCCCATTGAATGCGGGCTTCAAGCTCAAGCGCAGCGTGCTGCCCGTGGAACAGAAAACGCCCGGCGTCTGGAGCCGTGGCGATACCGCACGCGTGACACTGGAGCTGGAGGCGCAATCGGATCTGAGCTGGGTGGTCATCGATGACCCGGTTCCGGGCGGTGCCACCATACTCGGCAAGGGGCTCGGACGCGAATCCAGTTTACTCACCCAGGGTGAGCATGGGCCTCGAGGCCGAGCCTGGCTGGCCTACGAAGAACGGCGGCAAGACGCATTCCGGGCCTATTACCAGTTTGTACCCAAGGGCACGTGGACCGTGGAATACACCGTCCGCCTCAACAATCCCGGGCGCTTCGTCCTGCCACCCACTCATGTCGAAGCCCTGTATGCGCCGGAGATATTTGCGGATTATCCCAATCCTCCCGTGGAGGTGCTGGCGCCTTGATCGCCAGAGGCATCGGCATCCTGCGAGATCCCTGGCGGCTACTGCTCATCATATTGGCGCTGCTGGTGTTGCCCTGCCTGGTTGTCTGGTCAGCCAGCCTGATTATCACGCCCGTCAGTTACAGCGCGGTGCATGATGGGTGGACACCCTCCGAAGCCTGGCTGCTGG
>JBIIEQ010000147.1:0-2512 GCA_044237765.1 Methylococcaceae bacterium
ACCGACCGCGTAAGATTCATGGATTCCGGACGCCTTTGCAGGTCTACAACGAGATGCTTCAAATGGCTCAGAAGTCAGACAGCGTAGTTCATTAACCCGTGTTGCACTTGGTCCTTGAAACCGCCCTATTCGTTACACACCGTCTCAGAGTCCCATCGACATCACGGCGGAAAGAACCGCTTTCACTTTTAGTGTTTCCGTCGCGGATCGGGGTCCTGGTATTCCTCGAGGCAATGAGAAGAAGATCTTTGAAAAATTCGTACGGGGCAGTCCCGAGGGAGCGCAGAGCGGCACGGGCTTGGGCTTGGCAATTTGTAAGGCCATCATCGAAGCCCATGGCGGTTGGATTGAAGCTAGGAATCGGGCTACTGGGGGGGCTGAAGTTAGCTTCAGACTGACCATGCCCGAGAATCCGCCGTCGCTCGTAGAAACCTGACGGTACCCATGCAAGAACCCATGCAGCCAGGTGTTTTAGTGGTTGAGGACGATCCATCCATGCGCAGGTTTTTACGCACGGGACTACGGGCTCAGGGCTTTAGGATATGGGATGTGGAAACTGGCCAGAAAGGTGTTTATGAAGCACAAATACAAAGACCCGATCTGATCGTTCTTGATTTAGGCTTGCCTGATATGGATGGTATTGAACTCGTGGCACAAATTCGCAGTTGGACCCAAACTCCAATCATCGTTCTGTCTGCCCGAAGTCAGGAGTCCCAAAAAGTTCAGGCCTTGGACGCGGGTGCCGACGATTACCTGACCAAACCGTTTAGTTTTGGTGAATTGCTAGCCCGCATGCGAGTGGCGTTGCGGCATAGTGATCAACGAAACATCCTGGAACCTGCGATGGGCTTCACAAATGGGCGATTGATGATTGATCTGCAGCGGAGACTCGTGACGGTCAATCAGGAGGTGGTCCACTTGACGCCCATTCAGTTTCGATTGCTCACCGCTCTTGTAAAAAACGCTGGCAAGGTGATGACGCACCGACAGCTGATGAAGGAAGTCTGGGGCCCCTCCTATGCAGAGAGTGCACACTACCTGCGCATTTACATCAGCCAACTCAGGCAAAAACTCGAATCCGACCCGGCTAAACCCAGTCTGCTTTTGACTGAATCAGGCGTTGGGTATCGGTTGGTAGGGCCTGATGCACCCTCAGACATCTAGACTCAGTCGGCTCAGAAAACTTCAATTCACTTAGGCATGACATGGAACATAACCCACCGAGCATTCAACGAAATTGGATCACCGCATTGGCCTTACCCGCCTTGGGTGTGGTGTTTGGTGACATTGGTACGAGTCCACTCTACACACTGCGGGAATGTCTCCATGCCGCTGGCCATGCACCGGTCGAGCCGGTGGTACTGGGATTGCTATCACTGATCTTCTGGACCGTCGTCTTCGTGGTGAGTATCAAATACGTGCTGTTTATCATGCGCGCCGACAATCAGGGCGAGGGCGGCATCATGGCACTCTTGGCGCTGGCTTTGCGCTCAAACAGTTTGAGCAAGCGCAGCCGACGCCTGCTGATTACGGTCGGTCTGATAGGCGCAGCCTTGTTCTATGGTGACGGGATCATCACGCCAGCGATTTCCGTCTTGAGTGCGGTAGAGGGGCTAGAGCTTGTCACTCCCCTCGTGAAACCCTACGTCATTCCCATCACGTTAGGTGTATTGATCGGTTTATTCGTCATTCAGCGTCATGGCACCGCCGGCGTAGGCCGCTACTTTGGCCCCATCATGCTGCTTTGGTTTCTAACCTTAGGGGGCATGGGCGTGGTGAGAATCATGGAGTATCCAGCCGTTCTCGTCGCGATCAATCCCAGGAATGCGGGTCATTTTCTGCTCGAACATGGTGCCCAGTCATTATTGGTTCTGGGGGCTGTGGTTCTCTCAGTCACAGGGGCAGAGGCGCTGTATGCCGATATGGGACACTTCGGAGCCAAACCCATTCGGGCCTCCTGGTTCTATCTCGTGTTCCCCGCCTTGACCCTGAATTACTTTGGACAAGGCGCCACGGTATTGCAAAACCCGGAGGCCGTTAAAAACCCGTTCTTCCTGATGTTTCCGGATTGGGCGTTGATTCCCATGGTACTGCTGGCCACCCTGGCCACGGTGATTGCCTCACAGGCAGTGATTTCAGGGGCGTATTCATTAACGCAACAGGCTTTCCAGCTTGGGTACTTACCCAGGGTTCGTATCCAACACACCTCAGAGACCGAGCGCGGCCAAGTCTATCTGCCGGGACTGAATACCCTGCTTTTGGTGGCCATAATCATTCTCGTGCTGAGTTTCGGGAGTTCCAGCAACTTGGCCTCCGCCTATGGCATTGCCGTGACGGGCACCATGCTCATGACCACAGTGCTGTTTTACGTGGTGGCGCGGCATGCTGAGAAATGGTCAATTGTTGTGTATCTGAGCAGGTTTGCTCAGGCGGCAATCTTCTCGATGTTGTCCTGTACTCCATCCCTGAACACCACCCCCTCGATGACTTGAGCGAGGCGGGCGATTCCGTT
>JBIIEQ010000148.1:0-2501 GCA_044237765.1 Methylococcaceae bacterium
ATAGGGCTTGCCAGCCACGGAGCTGCGCCCATAAATCGGACGCCAAGGCGAGTTAAGGCAGGTTGTCGGAGCAGGTTGGTCGTTAACGCACACCAGCGTTGACGGGTTTCGATGAGTTCGTGGTAGGTGCGATCCCAGCCTATAACTTCCCTGCCGGAATCGATCTGGGCAATGGCATCCGGCAGACACTGCGCCGCTGCGCGACCCCCCCGGAGTGCCCAGGCCATGCCCTCGCCGGTAAAGGGCTCAATGTATCCAGCCGCATCACCGACTAGAAACACCCGCTCCACATTAACCGGACGACGAGTGATGCGAAGGCGAGGGCTTCCGTGGAAACGAGCTGAGGCCAGTCCATTCGGCACCGTCCAATGATTGGCTTCGAGTATTTTGGCTACAGCAGCACCGGGCGAATGACAAGCCTTCAGCCAGCGGCCACTCATGGCTGCAGCCACGTGCAATCCCTCTCTCTCATGATTGACGAGGCCCACGTAACCACTCGCATGGCAGGCCATATGGATCGTGCTGCTCTCATAACCCGATCCGATGATCGATTCGGTGGATAAGCCGATATAGGGCTCACCCCTTTGATGAACCCGAATTTCTGGGAGGCTCCCGGAGTAGCCACCGGCGAGCCCGTCTGCTGCGACTATCCAACGGGCCTCTGCCGTAACATTCTGACCTTTGTGCCGCAAGTTGATCTGACGGCACGCAGGTCTCAAGCCGGCATCCGCAGCATAGGTTGCGGGAAGAAACTTCGCGCCGGCAACGACTGCCTCGCCAACCAATGCGGAATCGAATTGACGGCGTGAGATCGCGAAGCCAGCAGGCAATTCAATTCGCGCTTCAGGCCCCATGCCGCCAAGGTGAAACTGTCTCAGGTGAACTCCCCTTAGCCTGAACGGCAAACCTTCGAGGCCAACTGCCGAAAGTTCGCTCAATGCTGCCCCGTTCAGACACCCACCGCAGACCTTGTCACGAGGGAAAGCGCTTCGGTCAACCAACAGGGTTTGAAGGCCAAGGCGAGCACTGACCAAAGCCGCCATGGCCCCGGCAGGACCTGCACCCACCACGACTGCATCCCAGCGTGTACCGCTGATCGTTGCCCAGTCCAGGTTAGGGCCTATCGAAGAGTCTTCGTCCATGTCCACTGAAAACGGCAAGGGAAACGTCTTTCTGGTCGGGCACCATCAAGGCCCGCCGATTCCAGCAACCGGGTGATTTCCTCCATTGTAAAGCCAGCGCACACCGAGCGATCGCTATCTCGATGGACCACAGGCGAACGACTGACCAAGCGAGATCCCAGCCAAACCAGTCCGCGATTCAGATAAGAGCGCTCCAGGTCGTTCACGACGATGCCCTTTGATGCGGCGGCGGCCATTGATCGAATTAGCGCCACCACCTGATCATCTGGCAGGTGATGCAGGAAAAGGGAACACGTTATCCAGTCAGCAGGAGGAATAGCATCGCGTGTGACATCGAGGCAGTCCCACTTCACGTCTATTCCGCTTCGATCGGCCAGGGCGCGAGCTGAAGCCAGTGCAGTCGAACTGCGGTCTATGCCAGTTAGTTCAATGGGTATACCCAAACGCTGAGCCTTGACACCCAAGTAGACCGGAAGATCACCCCCACCGGTCGCCAAGTCCAGAATTCGTGTGGGGCGAGAGTTAATGACACCAAAGGCCCCCGCGTTTTGTAAAGCATTCCAGATGGAAGGGGCGCTGAAGCTGATCAGATTAAGACGCGCCAAACCTTCCAAGGCCAAGTGATGGGCATCAGGGTGAAGCCCGTTGTCATCCATCTCCTCCGGCTCGAGGTGGCGGTATTGCATCGGTTCAGAGGTTCCTTTTAATCAGCCGACAGGGGGAGAGAGGGCCTTCATTTGTACGGTTGAAATTTTCGACCAGTAGATGAGGCTACATTTATTCACCGACCGTCTGAAGCTCAAATGACCGGTTAGTTCAAATGTGTCACGAAATTAGTGGACACCATAAAAAAATAGCCTGACAAAATGAACTCCAGAATAATAATCAGGTTATGGTCACATGCCTTTCGATCTTCAGAGCCTTCTTCGTTATCAAGGGAATAGGTTCTTTACGATAAAAATCTGCATTCAGGCTGCCGAGGATCCCAGCCCCTTATTTTTGAGCCTGCAGACCATCGCATTGTGCCTTTGATCATTCGTTTTGAACCTCCGTGGGGGGCGTGGAGTGCACGACAAGGCTTGCTCAAAGGTCTTCACCCTAGGGGTCAATGGCGGATACGTGTTAGCCTGAGTCGCCACAGATATAAAGTGGCCGCCTCGATGTGGTCACAATAAACCGGCAGAAGAGATCCTCTGCCACCTGGAGGAGAGTGAAGGTATGAAGCGCATCATGTGAGAAATGGTCAATTGTTGTGTATCTGAGCAGGTTTGCTCAGGCGGCAATCTTCTCGATGTTGTCCTGTACTCCATCCCTGAACACCACCCCCTCGATGACTTGAGCGAGGCGGGCGATTCCGTT
>JBIIEQ010000037.1:0-31475 GCA_044237765.1 Methylococcaceae bacterium
AGGCGTCCGGGGCCATAAATCCCGGGAACGCGCAGAATGATCACAGGGACTCCGGTTCGCTGGCTCCAGTCTTCCAAAACCTGCTCGGCTGCCATACGGCGTTTGCCGCGATCCGATTTCGGATTGAGCGGGCACTCCTCATCAATCCAGTCGCCGCCACAGTCGCCATAGACACCACTGGTACTGATATACACCACCCGTTCCGGGAGCCCTTTCAGGGCATCCAGGCAATTTCGCAGTCGCGGGTCATCCGAGCCGGTGGAAGGGGGCGGAGCGAAGAAATAAAGCGTCGACACAAGATCCGGGAGTGCTATCAGACTTGAAACATCATCCAGATCGCTGCGGATGACGCCGAGTCCCATGGCCTTCAGCGTGGAGGCCGTGGACTCCGATCGAGCAAGACCGAGGACGATGCGGCCTTCAGATATTTCCAGGCAGGCGACTCGTCTCCCGATATCGCCACAGCCAACAATGAGGTCAGCCTGCGAGGCTACCGCCGGGTTAAATGGATTTTCCATATTCGCAATGCGCCCGCTGTAATGATCAGGAACTTGAACAGCCGGTGACCAGAGAAAGGTCCTTCCGAGGTAGGGGGATGAAGCGCCCCGCATGGGGCATTTAATGAATCAGGAGTATTCCCCGCCTGCGCCGTAACGCGCTTTCGCCCTTGAACCAGAGGTTCAGGTGGGATCAGCGGACCTCGAATCAGGCTTTCCGCTCGGGGCGGACCTGCGCACATCAATGATCCGGAAGCTCCCGGGGTTTTGGATTAGGCTCAAGAAGTAACCCAGCACACTTCGAACGCTGCAGAGAATACTGGGCCGAATTCTACCGGCTTGTCAGACAACCGCAATACGAAATTCGGTGGCCGGACCAACTACGCCTAGCCTGGTTTCAGTCAAGACGCCGCTGCTTCTGCTGCAGCAGTTCATGAGCGATGTTAAGGGCTGCCATGACAGCAATGCGCTCGGTACCGATAATGCGGCCTATATCTCTGATTTCGCGCATTTTTTCATCAAGATAGCGGGCGGCTACCAGAAGATCGTGCTGCTCGTCCGCCGGACATGACACGGGGTACTCCTTGCCAAGAATCTGAACCTTGATCGGCGGGCTGGTATCACTCATGGGGGTATTTCAGAGAGGGTGCATTGGTTGAAGCTGGGGTCGAATGCTAGGATAAAGAATTACCCAAAGACCGACAAGGCAAGCGGCCATGAATAACATTGTCAGCTTTGAAGAGATTCAGGATGCGCTGACTCACAGCGATGTATCCGGCACGGCCGCCGAAGCTCATGGCCTGCTTTCGGGCATGCTATGCATGGACGTGGCAACGGACGGCCGCCAATGGCTCGGCGATTTTTTCGGGCCCGAACTGAGCGAGATCAAGGGAGAAGACCGTCTTCAGCTTGACCGCCTCTATCAGCAGACTCGCCGTCAGTTGGTGGATTTCGATTTCTCGTTCGAACCTCTCTTGCCCGATGACGAGGAGTCTCTGGAAAGTCGCGCACAAGCCTTGGGCGAATGGTGTCACGGGTTTCTTCAGGGCATCGGCTACACGGGTACGAAGTCCGGTTGGCCGGGCGAAACGACTGAAATACTCGGGGACTTCCTCGAAATCGTCCGGCTGGATCCTGCCGCTGCCGGTGAGGGGGATGAGTCCGCCTACACTGAACTGACGGAGTATGTCAGGGTCGGTGTGCAGGTGATCCACAGCGAATTGCAGTCTCAAACGCCTCCGCAACATCATTGAATCGGTCTGGCCATGCTTAAAATCAGCGATTTCAAACAACGCCGCAAGCAACTGATGCGGCAAATGAAGAAGAACAGCTTAGCCGTGCTGGCAAGCGCACCCGCAAGCATTCGCAACCGGGATGTCGAATATCCCTTCCGGCAGCATAGCGACTTCCATTATCTGACGGGCTTCCATGAGCCGGAGGCCGTGGCGGTCTTGGTTCCGGGGAGAAAGCAGGGTGAATTCATCCTGTTCTGCCGGGAATTTGATCCGGAAAAGGCCATCTGGACGGGTCGGCATGCGGGGCTGGAGGGCGCCAAGGATGACCACGGCGCGGACGAAGCCTTTCCCATCGATGAGCTGCACGAAAAGCTGCCGGATCTGCTTGAAAACCGGGATTGTGTGTATTTCCCCATCGGCCAGGATACCGAACTGGATCACGTCATCATGACCGCTGTGAATGAGGTCCGGGGTCGTGCACGTACCGGGGTTCAGGCGCCCTATGAGTTCATCGCCGTGGAACATTTGCTGCATGAGCAGCGCCTGTTCAAATCGCCGGAAGAAATCCGGGTCATGCTCAAGGCCGCCGAAGTCTCTGTGCTAGGACATCTCCGGGCCATGCGGGCCTGCCGCCCAGGTCGCCACGAGTATGAGATCGAAGCCGAACTCGCACACGAATTCACCCTGAACGGCATGCGTTCGCAGGCTTACCCCAGCATCGTTGCGGGCGGGGTCAACGCCTGCGTGCTCCATTACACCCAGAATGATGCCGTATTGCGAGACGGTGATTTATTGCTGATCGACGCCGGCGCGGAGTATGAAAACTACGCTGCCGACATCACCCGCACCTTCCCGGTCAATGGTCGTTTCAGCAAGCCCCAGCGCCTGATTTATGAGCTGGTTCTTGAAGCCCAGTTGGCCGCCATTGAGGCAGTGCGGCCCGGGCGTCGATGGAATGAACCCCATGATGCGGCCGTAAAGGTGTTGACCAAGGGCCTGATCCGGCTCGGCTTGCTGGAAGGCAAGCCGTCCAAGCTGATCAAGGATGAAGCCTACAAAAAATTCTACATGCACCGGACGGGCCATTGGCTCGGCATGGATGTGCACGACGTGGGGGCCTACATGATTGGCGGCAAATGGCGCGAGTTCGAGGCGGGCATGGTGCTGACCGTCGAGCCCGGTCTCTACATTGCCGCGGACTGCGAAGAGGTCGATCCCTGCTGGCGGGGCATTGGCGTCAGGATCGAGGATGACGTCTTGGTCACCCAGGAAGGCTCCGAAGTGCTCACCGGCGCACTGGCCAAATCGGTTGATGACATCGAAGCCATCATGGCGAGCGGGGCATGACGACCGATTACGATGTGCTGATCGTTGGCGGCGGCCTGGTTGGTGGCAGTCTGGCTCTCGCGCTCAAGGATGCCTCGCTCCGCATCGGTTTGGTAGAAGCACTGAGTGACGCCGAGCGTAAGGCATCACCCGCCGGTGATAGGGCGCTGGCCCTGTCGCGGGGTACCTTCCAGATTCTGGATGGCCTGGGCATCTGGGCCTCGGTCGCGCCTCACGCCATGGCTATCCGGCATATTCATGTTTCGGACCGCGGACATTTTGGAAAAACCCGCCTGCATGCCCGGGATAGGGGAGCCGACGCGCTCGGTCATGTCGCCGTTGCCCGTAACCTGGAAGACGCCATCCAGCAGCAACTGGATAGCTCTTCCGCTACCCGCCTCTGCCCCGCGCGCATCATGGGTGTTCAGTCCGGTCAGGACAGTGTGCTGGTTGCACTCAGGCACGGTGATGACCACTTGAATATTTCTGCGCGTCTGGTGGTGGCTGCTGATGGTGGCAATTCAACCGTCAGAACCCTACTGGGTATCGAGCAGAAGGTGCGGGCCTATGGTCAGACCGCGGTCGTGGTCGAGGTCAATACCAGCAAGGACACGAGCTACACGGCCTACGAGCGCTTCACTTCATCGGGGCCGCTGGCCTTTCTGCCACTGGAACGCCGCAAATGCTCGGTGGTATGGACGCTCACGAACGAAGAGGCCGAGGATTTGCTGCAGCAGGGTGAGCTGGAATTCACGGCGAGCCTGCAGGAAGCGTTTGGCTATTGGCTGGGGACCCTCTCGCTCGCAAACCGAGCTCAGGGTTTTCCCTTGAAGCTGATTCAGGCGGAACGCATGACAGATCAGCGGGTGGTGTTGATCGGCAATGCCATGCATCAGATACACCCTGTTGCTGGGCAGGGTTTCAATCTAGGACTAAGGGATGCGGCGGTTCTGGCCGAGCGCATCCAGATTCAGACCCGGCTGGGCGAGGATTTCGGAGATCCCTTGTTTCTGCGCCAGTATGCCGAGGCCAGACAAGCGGACCTCAACCGGGTCATCCGATTCACGGACAGCCTAGTACGAATATTCTCCAATGAATTCCCGCCACTGGCCTGGGCCCGGAACCTCGCCCTGATGTCGCTCGACCGAATTCCGGCTGCCAAGCGGCTGCTTTCACGGCATGCGATGGGGTACGGGATTCAGGGATAGCAACCGCCTGATCAGTTGAGCGGGGGCAATCCGGATTCCAGAACCCAGCGGTTGTCGTCTTCATCAAACCGCCAGCGCTGCTGATCAATGACCGTTTTCTCCACTACGCTCCCGGGGGGGATATAGCGAATTTCAACTGTCTGCATCATCACCTTGCCGCTGGGCAGCACATCCCTGAATTGAGGGCTGTACGAGGTTACCTTGATTTGCGCAAGCCTATTCCAGTCAGGGGTTCTGAGCGGAGGGGGATCCATATAGGCCACGGCCTTTTTGAACAGGTTCCAGCGGATGGCGGAACCGTACCCGCTGACCTGTTCCTCCATTTTCATCAGGTCATAGTCATGGGAACAGGCGGAGAGCAGGATAATGAGAGCGAACCAATACGCGGTTTTCACGGTCAGAGTTTGGGCATGTGTATTACGATTGAATCATCAAGGGCGCCAGCATGATCAAGTACAGGCATGGCGTCATGAAATGAAGGCCGCTTTTGACGTTTCTGGCGTTGGAAGCCTATAGTAACAATTAACGAAAAGTTGTCGGGATCAATTATGAAATTTCTCTTCTGGGCCATGGGGTTGCTTGCAGTCATCTACTTCATGTCCGTATTCACTTCGAGCACACATGGCATTGACGGCTCCACACAACGATCTGCAGCCAATTCAGTCAAGAAACTGAAGCGCTACATGACTACCCAGCAACAACATATTTTCGAGACTTCCTATGGGGTTCTCGGGGCCATCAAGTCCAAGGAAGGCCCGGATGCATTTCTGCCTTTTGTCGACGGGAAAACTCCGGATGAGATCATCGATATGGCACGTCAGGAAGTCAGTTCTCGCATCGCGGCCGGTGATCCCGATCTGGTCAAGTATGGAAGCTGGGAGAATCTTGTTGGTCTGGGAACCCAGCCTGCCGGCAACCCTACGGGCGGTAAGGCCCAGGCGGTGCAACCGCTTCGAAACTCCGTGCGCGGGGGCCGTGATGTTCCTGCCGTGACGCCTGCTCCTGCCCGCTGATTCCATCAGGGAGCGTGCTCGTTCCCCTCCTTCGTTATCCGGAGCGCTGCCTGGTACACCTGTTCCCGGCGCGCTCCGCTGATTTCGGCAGTGAGCCTGACTGCCGTCTTCAACGAGTTTTCGCTCAACAACAACTTCAATATCCGAAGCTGATCGCTCGTGAGAGCGTCCGCCGTGGACCTATCTCCCGCGCCCTCGATCAGTAGGACAAATTCGCCCAGTCGCATTTCCGTATCGGCGGCGAGTATGGACGCGGCACTACCGACCTGTGTCTCTACCACGGTTTCGAAGCGTTTAGTCAGCTCCCGGGCAATCACCAGACGGCGGGTCGCTGGAAAAATCTCCGCCAGATCACTGAGGGTGTCCTCAACCCGGTGTGAAGACTCGTAAAAAATCAGCGTTCTCGGCTCATGCTTCAGAGTCTCGAACAGAGTCTTGCGCGCCTGACTTTTACGCGGAGGAAACCCCTCATAGGCAAACCGATGGCTGGGTAAACCCGAGGCGCAGAGAGCGGCAATCAGCGCACAAGCGCCGGGAATCGGGGAGACGCGGATACCCGCGTCGCGAGCCTGGCGCACCAGGGGAAAGCCAGGATCATTGATCAGGGGAGTTCCGGCATCGGAAACCAGGGCTACGGTCTCACCCTGGAGCAGGCGGTCAACCAGCCGTCCCGAAATGGCATCCTCATTATGTTCATGAAGTGCCAGAAGCGGACGGTCTATGCCGTAATGATCGAGCAGCGGCCGGCTATGACGGGTGTCCTCGCATGCAATGACATCGGCCATCTTGAGCACCTCAACCGCCCGAAACCCCACGTCGCCGAGATTGCCGATGGGTGTGGCGACTAGGTATAGTACGCCGGCTTCAGGTCGCTTTTCCTGCCTCATTCCTTGCCGTTCTCCTGGGGGATTTCTCACCATGCGAATCACTCGTTTCGTCTTGCTTGTCGTCATGGCATGGGGATTGACAGCATGCCAGAACACGTTTTTCCGCATGTCATCAACGGCAACACCACCCAGCGATCCCCAGGCCGAATCACTACTCAGATCTGGCGACTACGCCGGTGCGGCTGAGCGTTATCAGCAACTGGCGCTCTCCTCCAGGTCACCAGATCATTACTTTCTGGAAGCCGCAGATGCCGCGCTGAGAGCGGGCGACGGGGACATGGCCATCAACATGACCAATGGCATCCGACCAAGTGAACTGAACCCCACGGACAACGACCACTACCTGCTGTTGACCGGTCGGCTAGATCTTAATGAGGGAAAAGCCCGGGAAGCACTGACCAAGCTTAACCGGCTTTCCGACCGGACACTCTCCCGCCAAGACGCAAAAAACTACCACATACTGCGCGCCTCCGCCGAGAACCAGTTGGGGGACATGATTGCCAGCGCCCGCGAACGAGTGGCGTTGGGAAAATTACTGACACGTCCGGTAGATGTGCAGCGCAACAATGAAGTGATTCATGACACCCTGGAAAGGGTTCCCGCCCGGCAACTACTGGATAAACAACCCCCGCCCCCGGATGAACTGGGTGGCTGGATGGCCTTGACCTATCTCCTCAAAAACACCCCCGGTGCGGGATTGGCCGCAGCGACCGCTCAATGGCGGACCCGCTATCCCGGGCATCCTGCGAATGGTGCCTTTCTCCAGCGTGCTCTGGCGGATGCCGGGCAAGGTTCTACCTCTGCGCAACCCGCAATGGCTTCCGGTGGCGATGCTGGCAATTCCTTGCCCACCGGCCCTTTCATTGGGGTGCTGCTGCCCCTGACCGGCCCGTATGCGTCTGCGTCCGAAGCGATTCGCACCGGAATGATGACCGCTCAGGCGGCAGACCGAAACGGCAACAAACCCGAACTCTTTTTCAGTGACTCCACTGAAGGTGATATCTACCAGAACTACCGGCGCATGGCAGACAATGGCGCCACCATGATGGTCGGTCCGTTGATAAAGGATGACGTCAGCGCGCTGGCAAGTGGCGGCGATCTGCCCGTGCCTGTATTGGCCCTCAATCAGGTCAATGACCTGAGAAATCCAAGAATCTTCCAGTTCGGCCTGACACCTGAACAGGAGGTGGAACAGGTCGCCGGAAGTGCCTGGCTGGATGGCAAACGAGAGGCCATCCTGATGGCGCCTGAATCGGCTTTCGGCAAACGCCTTGCCGAGTATTTTGATCTCTACTGGCAGTCCCTGGGGGGCCGGATCATCGAGAGGAGAAAATACTCGGCGGAAGCCGCCGATGCATCCATGCTGGCCAAAATCCTGCCCGCCAATGCTGAGGATGCCTTTGTTTTCCTGGTCGCTGATGCAAAAAATGCGCGATCAATCGTGCCCAAGCTTACCAGCGTCTCCCAGGTCCCGATTTATGCCACCTCTCATGTTTTTGACGGACACATCAACGAACCTGGCAATACGGCGCTCGATGGACTGATTTTCTGCGATATGCCCTGGTTACTGAACCCCAATGAGGGTGGTGATCTATCCGCTCAGTCGCTGGACGGGGAGATCCGCCAGACAAAGGCCGACTCGGTCAAGTTGCTGGCTATGGGCTTGGATGCCTATCGACTGGTTTCGGAAATAGATCACCTCAAAGCCGATAGCTACAACCGTTACGCTGGCGCCACCGGGAGTCTGAGTCTGCAGGCTGATCAGCGAATCCAACGGCAATTGGAATGCGCACAATTCAGTGGTGGCAGTCTGAGACCCAGAGGGATTGCGCCGGTGCTGAAAAGCAATATGCCCCAATGATCTGAATGTATCCCGGAAAATGAACGCATGACTCGGACCGAAAGGGGTCGACAGGCGGAGGATCATGCCCTCAGCCACCTGCTCAACGCTGGATTGAAACTCGTGGACCGCAATTACCGTTCCCGGTTTGGAGAAATCGACCTCATCATGGAAGAGGGAACGACCGTGGTCTTCGTGGAGGTCCGCTATCGAAGTTCCGACCGATTCGGCAGCGCCCAGGAAAGCGTTAATCAAAAAAAGCAGCAACGGATCATCCTCGCAGCCAGCTATTTCATCAAGGACAAGCGCATCCGCCAACCCACTCGCTTCGATGTGGCGGCCATCACGCCGGGGCCCTTCGGTTTTTCGATGAACTGGATCAAGGGCGCCTTTAACGCAGAGTGATCTTGATCTACCCCAAACCGACATCATGAATTTTCAAGATCGCATCGTCCGTCAGTTCGCACTTCACTCGGAAACCACACAGGAAACCTTGCTGCGGCTGAGTGACCGCATCGAGGCGGCGGCCATCCACCTGGCCAACTGTCTGCTGAATGACGGGAAGATTCTCTGTTGTGGCAATGGCGGTTCCGCGGCGGAGGCACAGCACCTGTCTTCCGAGCTCCTGAACCGTTTTGATCGCGATCGGCCGGGTCTGCCGGCGATCTCACTGACCACGGATGTTGCCGCCATAACCTCCATCGCCAACGATTACCAGTTCGAAGATATTTTCGCCAAGCCCATCCGGGCACTGGGTCAGAGCAGCGATGTCCTGGTGATCTATACCACCAGTGGAAATTCCGGCAACCTACTCAAGGCCGCCAGTGCCGCCCATGATCGGGACATGACCATCATCGCTCTCAGCGGCCGCGACGGGGGTCCATTGGCACCCTTGCTGCGTGAGAGTGATCTTGAGCTCCGTGTGCCGTCCGATATCACGGCACGGGTCCAGGAAACCCATTTGCTGATCACCCACTGTCTGTGTGATCTGATCGACGTCCAGTTATTCGGTGAGTAAGACTATGACCCTACCCTCTCCATTCATCGCCCGACTGGTTGAAATCTTCGCTCCCGAAAAAATTCTGACCGATCCAGCCGACTGCTGGGTCTATGGCTACGACAACAGCAAGCGGCAGGTTTTGCCGGAAGCCGTGGTTTTTCCCACATCGCATGAGCAAGCCCTGGCCCTGGTTCGCCTCTGCAATGACCATGAGATCCCCCTGACAGCCCGAGGTCGCGGCACCGGTACCACCGGCGCCACCGTCCCCCTCAAACACGGCGTGGTGGCGTCCTTCGAGCGAATGAATCGAATTATTGAATTCTCGTCCGATAACCGGTTCATCGTCGTCGAACCCGGCATTACCAATCAGGCGGTTCAGGACTTCGTCAAACCCTATGGATTTTTCTGGCCTCCCGATCCGACCAGCGCGGCGTTTTGCAGCGTCGGCGGCAATCTGGCCTACAACTCGGCCGGACCCCGCGCCGTGAAGTATGGGACTCCTCGTGAAAATACCCTGGGTTTGAGAGCCATCACCGGCGCGGGCGAAGAATTACGTTTGGGGGTCTACACCACCAAAGGCGTGGTGGGCTATGACCTCACCCGTTTGCTGATCGGTTCGGAAGGCACGCTGGCACTGATCACGGAAGCCACATTGAAACTGACACCACTCCCCCAAGCCAAGCGCACGCTGCGCGCGGTCTATCGGGAAGTCAGCTCTGCGGCGCTGGCCATTGCCAAGATCATGGCGCAACCCGCGGTTCCCTGTGCGCTGGAATTCATTGACGGCAATGCCATCGACATGGTGCGCCGCTACTCCACGGCAGGCTTGCCGGACCAGGCGGGTGCCCTGCTGATGATTGAAGTGGATGGCTTCGCCGAAGCCATGGCACCGCAGATAGAGAGCATTCGTGCTGCTGCGGAGAATGATGGCCTGGTGGAATTCAGAGCCGCGGAGACGGCGGAAGAAGTCGAGGCCTTATGGCAGACCCGCAAGGCGCTGTCGCCGACACTGAGAAAAATCGCGCCCAAGAAGATCAACGAGGATGTCGTCGTGCCGGTCACTGAATTACCCGCACTGATTGGCGGCATCGATGAATTGTCTCGCCGTTACCAATTGCCCATCGTCAATTTCGGTCATGCGGGCAACGGCAACATCCATGTCAATCTGCTTTACGATCCCGGCAAACCGGGCGAATCCGACAGGGCCCACCAGTGCCTGGATGAAATGTTCTCTCTCGTCCTGCGGCTCCGCGGGACACTCTCGGGAGAGCATGGTGTTGGCATCGAAAAGCGCGATTACGTGAATCGAGAGCTGGACGCCACTTCCTTGCGTCTGATGAATGACATCAAACGCCAGTTCGACCCCAAGGGACTTCTTAACTGGGGCAAGACACTTCCCTTGGAATAGAACAGAAGATAAGCCGCATTACCGACCCGGCAACCCAGCAGTGGCCCGCAATGGGGCGGCACTGCCCCCCCCTCGATTTTCATGGGCAAGGCCACCAGCATAGCGCCTGCCGGGAGGAGTTCACCCAGACCCACCGCCTTGATTTTTGGCTGCTCGGACAGCCATCAAGCCCCTCAGGCGCCAGGCCCGGTAAATGCGTATTGGGTATGGCCGCTTCGCCGCGTTCCTCCGTCCCAAGATACTTCAGCGCTCTTGGCCAGTAGCGATCGTAGCCGGTCCGCAACAGCACGATGGAATGATCAGGCAGTCGACCATGGCTTTTCTCCCAAGCCAGGAAATCCTCCACTCCGATCTGGTATTCCCGATTGACATTCGCCTTTGTCGTCACATCAACCACCACGGCTGGACCAATGGTTTGATCGACCGGAATCCTCTCGATTTTCTGGCCTTGCGCATCGAAATGAATCGGCGCATCCAGGTGAGTTCCGCTACGTTCAGCCGCTGTTCGTGGGGGCAAATGGCTGGCCGGCACAGCCAGTGATCGCCAAAATCAGGCCGAGCGCTTCCAACGGTTCTGGATGGTTATTCCTCGCGGTTAATGGGCCAGACTTTCATTTTCGTTACTAAACAGCCGGATCATACGTGTTGGTTTTTCATGAACCACCGCATATCGGTAATCTTCAATCACCCCGGCATGCAAAATCCAGTCGCTAGCGGGTTCAAAGCCGAATGGCACGTCCTGAAATCCCTGAAAATCCTCGGCGACCACCACCTGTTTCAGACCAACGGCGATGCCTCTGCCAGTGGCCTTGACGAAGGCTTCCTTTGCATTCCAGTAACGAATGAATGATTCGGGACGATAAACCGGACTCAGCCGACGCCAATGTTCCAATTCAGTCTCGGACAAGCCATATTCAGCCAGTCGGTCCAGATCACGCCGGGGGCGCAAGCATTCAACATCGACGCCAAGCGCCATGTCTCGGCCAAACACCAACACAGCCATGGCTCCGGAATGCGACACATTGAAGACGAGGCCCTGATTTTCCAGGGTCTGCGAAAGCCGTGGCTTCCCGTGCGCATTGATCGATAAATCGACCTCTCCGGGTTCATTTCCCAGATAACTGCCTAGTAGCCGTCGTAAATGGCTGCGGGTCAATATAAATGCCCGCTGCGAGGCCGCATGGGAAAATCGGTGGGCCCTGACTTTTTCCTCACGACTCAAGCACTGCATATGAGTGTCCATCGACAGCATGGAAGCGCCCTCCAGATCCACAAACCAGAGGTGCAGTGACGACTGATCCAATTCCGGAGTCACGATAGGTTGAAGGTGATGATTGGATGGGGGTTTCAGCACGAATAACACACAGGATCAACGGGAAAACCATCGGCAATTGCCCGGTTTGGCCCCGACGATGGTTTAATTCCCCACCATTCTAGACGACGAAGCATGGCCATATCGGGCAGTCAGCATCACATTGAACGCTATCCAGAAAACCTTGAAGACTTTTCCAGCGACCCTGATAGCCGGGCTAGGACCATTTCTTTATCTGATTCTAATGGCCATGCTTTCGGCCTTGTTGGCCTATCCACTCTTTCGTCTCAGCGGCTCGCAGGATATCGGCTTTTACCGTTCGCTGGTGAGTCGGGGTGGGCAAGCACTCATACTTCTGAGTGTGTATCCCCTCGCAAAATGGCTGGGGCTCTGCTGGTCTGATTTTGGCCTGAAAAGGCGCTTTCTCGGGCAGTGGCTTATCGGTTTTTTGCTCGGCTCGGCGATGCTGGGCCTGCACATGATCGCGCTCGTGATGCTGGATGTTCGGATTATTGCCTGGGAGAAATTCAATCCCCATGAGCTATTGCCTATCCTGGGAAAATCCCTGGCGATCGGATTTGGAGTGGCCTTACTCGAAGAGAGTATTTTTCGGGGAGCGCTGCTCTCAATCATTCGCCGCCTATCCAATCCCACGATGGCGATTGTGGTGAGTGCTTTTTACTACGCCGTCCTGCATTTCATCGGCAGCAAATGGACCACGGATAGTGGGTTTATCGGATGGGACACCGGGTTTCGTATTGCGCTGGACGGCTTCGCGCATCTTCGGGAAGTGGCACCGGATAGTTTTCTGGGGCTGTTCGTCGCCGGCCTTTTTCTGGGTAGCCTTCGCGTTGTCCTGCCCATGAGTCTGGGTCTTTGCATGGGTATCCATGCCGGTTGGGTTTTCATAATAAAGTCATACAAATCAGTTAGTTACCTTAATTTCGATTCATCGCTCATCTATCTCGTCAGTCATTACGATCTGATCATCGGCTACCTTTCCGCAGCCTGGTTAAGCGTTTTTGTCATCCTGATGTGGATCGCTGTGGCCGTTTACCGTAAACACCTGCCTGGCCTCGTGAAAAAAGATTCATGAACAAAGACGAAAACTTCAAGACTCCGAAAGCCCTCGTCGAAGACTTCAATTTCGGACAGGAAACGGCTCGGGTCTTCGACGACATGCTGGATCGTTCCGTACCCTTTTACGATGAAGTTCAACGCATGATGGGGGAGATCGCCGCCGACTTCGCGACCACGGGCACTTGCATCTACGACCTTGGCTGCTCGACCGGCACCACACTCCTGCACCTGGACAAGGCCGTCAGCGCGGATATCCGACTCGTTGGCATCGATTCATCTTCAGAGATGCTGGCAGTGGCTGGGAAAAAACTCCAGGATGCCCCGCTCGCTCATCCCTATGAACTGATCTGCCAGAATCTGGAGCAGGATCTTCATTTGGACAACGCTTCAGTGGTGGTGATGAATCTGACGCTGCAATTTGTGCGACCGCTGTATCGCGATCAATTGATACGGGCCATAGCTGACGGGACACAAAGCAATGGCTGTCTTTTGCTGGTGGAAAAAGTCCTGGGTCAGAGCTCCACACTCAACCGTCTTTTCATCAAGCATTACTATGAATTCAAGAAGCGCAACGGCTACTCGGACATGGAAATCTCACAGAAGCGGGAAGCGCTGGAAAATGTGCTGATTCCCTACCACTACGATGAAAATCGCGAACTGCTATTGCGCAATGGCTTTAGTGTCTGTGACGTGTTTTTCCGCTGGTATAACTTCTGCGGCATGATTGCCGTCAAATAGTCTGCCCCCGTCGCACCTGACGTCTTGGCCCGCAGCAGTCCGTGTTTGCGATAATTGAAATCCAGTTACCCACCCGATAGAACCCGAATGGCCGCACCAGAAAAACAAAAATCGAGCAAAGTGCCCCCGCTAAAAAAAGGCACCCTCGTGATGTGGAATGACTCCAAAGGCTTTGGGTTCATCCGTCCCAACCTGGCAGAGGAGGATGTCTTCGTTCACATCAGCAACTTCAAAAAAGGGCTGACAAGGAGGCCGGTCATTGGCGACGAAGTCCAGTTTCGTGAAGCCGAAGGCCCCGGGAAGAAACGCGTCTCCTATGCTTTGATACCCGCACTGATCGAAGTGGATACCCCCCCACCCCCAGGCCAGTTCGAATTGAATCCGCGTCAGCGTTCATGGCTGACCAACGTGTTGATCATCACTCCCTTGGTGCTGTCCAGCTATCTGCTGCTGATGGCCAAGAACCCCATACCGTTTTTTTCCTACTTCATGCTCAGTCTGCTGACGATGATCCTGTATGGCAGGGACAAGGCCAATGCGGCGACCAGAAAATGGCGGGTTCCAGAAAGCTACTTTCACATCCTGGAGCTGATGGGGGGATGGCCAGGTGCGCTGATCGCCCAGAATGATTTTCGTCACAAGACCCGCGCTTCTACCTATCTCTGGATACTGCGCGGCATCATCGCCATCCACCTGATGGGTTGGTTCATTTACTTCTACTGGACAGCGAAACAGACTGAGACAGGATTGTTTTAAGAAGCTTCTCTTAACTTAAAGAATTAAGAAAGAGAAGAAAAACCTATGTTTGTTATAGGCCAGCTGTTAATCTGTAGATAACAAAATTTAGTTATTATTTTCAATCACTTAAAAATAAAAAGACCTGTGGATAAACCGCGCAACATAAGCAGCCAAAGCTGTGGATAACCAGAGCTTCATGGAGGTGACCAGAACGTTCCAGGGTTTATCCACAGACGCCCGCGCCCGTTATCCACAGCTTGTGGTGGCTGCTCCTCAATCCAGGCGTACAGGAACAAACAGCGTGCTGTCGCCCCGCTGTATCAGCAGGGCGAGTTGCTTGCCGGCCTGTTCCGCGAGGTTCTTCAAGTGAGCGGCATCCTTGATGGGCTGCCCGTTGACCGCCAGGACAATATCGCCATTGCGGATACCAGCCTTGGAGGAAGGCCCGGTGACCTTTTCTACCAGCAAGCCCCCCTGAATCTGTGCGGTCTTCTGTTCTTCAACTGTCAATGGCCGAACAGCCAGCCCCAGACGGCCATGATCCTCCTGATCCGAAGGCTTATCGGCCTGTTGCGCAGATTTGTCTTCCAGCTCGGCGACCATCACTTTCAAGTCAAAGGCCTTACCGTCGCGCCAGACCTTCAGCAGGGCTTCGCTACCCGGCTTGAGATCGGCGACTTTTGGGGGCAATTCGCGGGAATCCCTGACCGTTTTCCCGTTGAGTTCAAGAATCACATCGCCGGGCTTTATTCCCGCCTTTGCACCCGGGCCATCGGGTGGCACCATGCCGACCAGCGCGCCATTGGGGTTAGGCAAACCAAACGACTCAGCCAGGCCCTGTGTCAGGTCCTGCACGGCGATGCCGAGCTTGCCGCGGCTGACGCGACCCTTTTCCAGTAACTGTTGTTCCACATTCAGGGCCACATCGATAGGGATCGCAAACGATAGCCCCTGATAGCCGCCGGTCCGGCTGTAGATCTGAGAGTTGATACCGATGACTTCACCTCGGATGTTCAGCAAAGGTCCACCCGAATTACCCGGATTGACGGCTACATCGGTTTGGATGAAAGGCACATAACCTTCTTCCGGAAGAGAACGTGACTTTGCCGAGACGATGCCGGCGGTCACGGTATTCTCGAAGCCAAAAGGCGAACCGATCGCCAGCACCCATTCGCCAACCCGCGTATCGGCCGGATTGCCGATGCGGACTGCCGGCAGGTTTTGTGCGTCAATTTTTAGAACGGCGGTGTCAGTCAGTTTGTCGACGCCGACTACCTTGGCGATGAACTCGCGGCGATCGGCGAGCTTGACCGTGACTTCGGTCGCTCCATCGACGACATGGGCGTTGGTGAGCACCACCCCATCCGGGCGAACGATGAATCCCGATCCCATGCCCTGCGAGGGCGCTTCATTTTCCGGGGGTGCCTGAGGTCCAAAAAATGGTGCAAACGGATCACCATAGCCTGGGTCCTGAGGTTCGTCCTCTTTCTCGGAAGGACCACCCTGATCACGGCTGGTACTGATGTTGACAACGGCGGGACCACTGTTGGCTGCAATACCGGCAAAGTCGGCCAGGACCGTTTCACCCGCCTGGGTCACCGGGGATGCAGGAACAACGGAGGCTGATGGCTTTTGGCCCGGGGCCGGTACTTCAGCTTCAGGGGTAACTTGCCGGGGCATCGATTGCTGCCGGAACAAGGTCACTCCTGTGGCGAGCGTCGCAACGACGGCCAGCCCGATCAGGCTCTGTCGCAAGGGAGTTGGATCCATGATGATCTCCTGGAAAAAAAGAATTTGGAGTGAATGCGGGCTTGTCTAAAGAACCTGGCCGATGAAATGGCCCCTCAGTCTGCCCAATTCAAGACTGTCAGTCGCCGAGCAAGTTCGAGGCGGACGAGTGATAGTCGACCGAAGAACCGAATTGGATGCGGTTCAGGCCCGGCTGGGTCGGATTTTGCCTACCAGCCATTGATAAAGAACACCCGTGAACAGAGAGATCAGCGCGATCAGCCCAACCAGCATGAGAATCTTCTGAAAAGCGAAGTTGATCAGGGCTTCGCCTCGGGTTTGAGTTTCACGCGACAGTTCGGCGACCTGCTTTGCCAGTGCCTCGGTATGGGCCGGATTCAGTGTCGTCTGCAGCATTTTGAGGGTTTCGGTCAGCCGCTGTGACATGCGGTTGATTTCCAGCGCCGTAGTGGCGTACTCCTTGATATCGAACGGCGGAGAGTTGGGGTCGGAGGGCCATTTTTCGATATGTGTCAGCACGCCATCAAAGGTACCCAGGGCTTGCTGGGTGGAAGTCGCCATCTTTCCCCCTTCGGACAGCGTCTGGGTAAAACTCCTGGAGAGGTTAGTAAGGCCCTCTTTTTCAGTTTTAAGGGCAAGTAAAACTTTTTCCCGTTCTGTGCTGATCTGGCTGGGGAGTTTCTCCATGGTCAGACTCAGACGGTCCGCAGCCGATCCAATCTGGCTTGTACCGGTGATCATTTCCCTGACTTCCGGGGCGGCCATGGCTCTTAGGGATAAAAGTTCCATTTGCCATTGCATGACGATCGGCATGCGCTGGCCCATAAAAAGAGCTCGCTCGGCGAAAAGCCTGGTCTCTGTCAGTTCCCGTGTGGCGGGGTCCAGCCCGGACAACGGATCGATATCCAGTAAGGCAAAAACACTGGAAGGCATCAATGAGTTTTTCTGCTTCTCACTGTGCTGGGTCACATCACTCACCAGTCGGGTACTTGCAAAGGCCTCCAATTCTCCTTCCGGACTTCCAGATGTCTTGTGCCACTCGTTGATGGATTGACGGAGTTCGGTCTGCATGGATGGGCTCAAAACCCTTTGTGCGATAGCCCATATTTCCGATTCCCGGGTTTCCAGGGTTTTCAGCATATGTTCAGCTGAAAGACCATAAACTTTGGGGAGCCAGTAATCCTGAACACGCCAACGGGCACCACTGGCCAGAACCGTCAGGGAAACCAGGTTCGCAAGCGCATTGGAACCTGAAGCCAGACCATAGACATCAGTGGCCAGGGTAATTTTGATGGAAAGTGACTCCTCCCGCGGTATGGGTTTGCCATCCCGTTGAAGTCGCTCAATGGCCCCGGACGTGGATGTGACGAAGTTATCAGCAAACCGCAGCATGTCTTCCTGCAGGTCTACAGGATCGACCGGTTCGGTCTCCACCCCTCCAGGTAAGACAGCCTTCACAGCACGAACGGGAAGATCGACTGTTGTTTCAATGAGAGAACAGCCCGATGCGCCAAACAGAATCGCCATGCTCAGCAAGGGGACCCATCGACTGGCGCGTTCCAGAAGGATAAAAGTCATGGTGTTAGCGAGTGCAGTCGACTATCGGAATGAATCGTAGAGGAGGACTCTGGTGTCCGGATTGTAACTGCTAAGCCGGAAAGAGGTCTGCCAAACAGCCTCGATAATATCCTTCGCTGGCTCAGCGTGATGACTGAACATGGCTGCACCAGAAGCTTGGTAACCTATGCGCGCATTTTGATGCTCTCGGAAAAGAAAAAAATAGACCGGTTGATGGCCCCAGACTATCTGGAATAGATGTCTTTGGGCAATCAGCCATGAGGAGGAACCCATACCCATGAAACGTATTACCTATGTCAGCACGTCAACCAGCCCGCTATCTCAAGCCACACTTGACGAAATTGGCAATGTCTCAGCCCGCAACAATGCTCGTTCCAATGTGACGGGCATTCTGCTTACTGGCGGCGACATTTTTCTCCAGATACTGGAGGGAGAAGTCACGGAGGTGGATCGGACGCTGGAACGCATTCGCCAGGATCCACGTCATGGTGATCTGCAACTCATCAAGGTAGAAAACTCAGCCGCCACCCGCTTGTTCCCCGCGTGGTCGATGCAGACCGCAAGACTGGATGACATCAACGACGCCCTCATGAGCGCCATTCGCATCATACTGGCCAATATGACGGAGTCACGGCGCATCTTGGAGCGGTATACCCAACCAGCCGTTCTCGAATTTATCAACCGAGGTATCAACCCCTTGCAGGTACCATACCAATCCGGAGACAAGGTAGTTCTGTTTGGGGATATCGCCGCGTTTGATGCGCTTTCGGCCTTCTACTCCACAGAAGAGGTGGCAGACCATGCCCGCTGTTTTCTGGAAGTGCTGTCTGCGGCCGTCGTCCGCCATGGCGGTCAGGTCAACAAATACATGGGCGACAAGGTCATGGCTTATTTCCCAACCAGCCGGGTCGATGATGCCATCCGCTGTTGTCTCGAATCCCTCCAGGCCATGCGCGCGCTCAGAGCCAACGCAGCCCAATGCCGATTGCGTAATTTCCTCTATGGCGGATTTGGCTTAACACTTGGCCCCGTCATCGAGGGCAACTTCGGTACTGATATCAAGCTGGATTACACGATACTGGGGCACACAGTGAACATGGCGGCCCGTCTTGAAAGCATGACGCGATCGACCGGGCGCGCACTGATGTTTGGCGAATCCGTCAAGAACGCCTGCCAGGAACCCTGGCCATGGGAGGAGATGGGGCAGTTGCAGTTGAAAGGTGAATCAACTGCCTGTAGTTATTTCAGCCTCAAAGATGACATCGTCCACGACACCCGGTCTGTGGATGACATGATCGATCATGTCCTCAGCACGACCGAGGAGCATCGGCGCAACTGTCTGTGTTGATGTCTGTCTAGTAGCGGGAATGAAAGCCTCTTGAGGCTTTGAGTGGCTTGAGTTCCTTTGACAGTCCTCGCTACGGTGAGTCTAATACAGGATGAGAAATTAGCATAAAACCGGCAATGGCCTAAACCTTCGCACTAGCATTTAAACCCGAAAGATAAGCACCATGAGCTGTGCCGATATACTTTTTTATGGTGTGCTCGCCTGCAAATATAAGTTTTGGATTCACTGGTAATGAAAGCGTATCGCAATCCCTAGGAGAAGACCCTAAACCAACAAATGAGTAGGACCCAAAACTAAATGGATTCTTTCCCCAGCGGGTAATTTTGTACCCCACTGGGTCTGGTACCGAAGCCCCATAAATGGCCCTTAGAACACTCATTGCACTGGACACTGTCTGAGCATCAGAATAGGCCTCAAGAGTGGATGCAAATGAACCCGCGTTAAATCCAAGAAGAATCGGCTGATTAGTTATCCGCTGAAAATCATACCACTCAGCCCACCGCCCCCGCTCAAGACCAATATATCCAAGCAACTGCTCCTGATTATCCCAGAATCTATAAGGGAAACGCAGGTAAGTCTTGTTCAAGACACCCATGCCAAGCCTGCTGATGGCAGCACTGTAGACCGCAGGTAGCGCCGGGGTAAACTTAATTGCACCAGCCTTCAAAACACCAAGCGGTACAGTCACAATTACTTTTTTGGCAGAAAAGGTTCCATTGTTTGTTTTAATATTGACATTGCTTCCGCCATAATTTATCTCTTGGACCAGCGTAGAGAGTCGAACATCGAGACCCACGGCAAGATAGTCTGTTATCTGGCTATATCCTTGTTTTATTATTACGTCATTACCAGAAAAGCCCGAGTCTTGATCCCAGTATTTTAATGACATCCGACTGGTATCAGCCGCGTAGTCATGCTCAATGTCAGTGTTAATTGAATACTGAATCGCCCGTTGCTCAAATGGCGAATATGTTCTAACCGAAAGGGCTGCATTGATAGCTGAACCGAGCGATTTATCTGTTTTCGCCTGTCTCTGTGCTTTGCTTAACCCCGCCATCAATGTGTCGTAATTTGCATCGACCAGACTGTCTTCGGCGTCTGTTATCGCTCTACCGTCAAAATCATACCGCTGGATAGAATCGTAATTCGTCGGGAAGGTCGATATATTAAGGGAGTTAGCTATTGCTGCTATAGGATTCCTGTTTATTCCATGAATCCATGAGGCACCCAAATCAAGCGGAAGACCAAGGGATCGATCTGTCACAGTTCTCCCTCCAATGCTGCTCTGCGCCTCCAATAAAATGACACTTTTCCCCTTGGCTACCAAATCTCTTGCAGCGGACAGACCCGACATGCCAGCTCCGATAATCACAACCTCAGAAGTCATCGGGGCACTGCCTGCCCGAACGTGAGGAAGCCACCCTAGGCCAGCCATTGAGGTCAGCGCTAATTTTATGAAGTTCCTTCTGCTGTCCGTTGTCATGATGATTGGCCTCTCTCTGTCTCTAGGAAGTTGCTGACAATTTAAAATCTATTGTAATGCCATCTTCCCATACACGGGTAAATAAGGAAATCCCAATTTCTAAATTTCGCCGCGTAAGCATCTGATACATATTTGGCCGAATCATCGGATCGATGATCTGTTACCGATTCAAGAGTGCGAGCCTCGACAAATCCCGTGAGGCTCCCGCCGCTTCAGGTCTGCGGCAGCAATTTTGGAAATCTACGTGGAAAGACTGAGGCATTACGAAGGAGAGTCGTATTTTGGAAGGGCATTTAATGCCTGATCTGTGCATAGGCTCATAGCAATACCGCCCAAGTATGGGGTGTCGCAAGTGATTAGGTTCATCAAATGTAAGAGCGCGATTCACCTCGCCCGAGTCTATGGAGACAGAAACAGTAACTTTTCGGGCCAGAGCATCTGGGCTCGTGGCTATTTTGTTTCGAAGGTTGGTCGTGATGAGGCGATGATACGCCCTTACATCCAAGACCAGGAAAAAGAAGATCAGCGACTGGATCAGCTCAAGCTATCGAACTAATCGGCCAACGATAGGTAGCCCAACAACCGCGGGTTCGCGTTAGCGACCACCTACTTCCACTCCGAGCGGCCAAGAAATGAAAGCCCCCGGCTCTGCCGGGGGATTGTTACTATTTAAAAGTTTTCAGTGACTATAGGTTTTACACAGGGCAATCGCGCGAAATTATTAACCCAACAAGTCCTTATAATTTAGTGGACTGTCCAAGTTTTGAGAAAATCTTTACCAACTATATAAATAGGTTAGTACTTCATGCGATTGCCCAATGTGAATCAGTGCCCCATTCCTACTGCGGTGGAGGGGGTGCCACGAAATTAGCGGCTGTGTCAGATCCCGGCCACCATTGACGATATAGCAAGGTTCCTAATGGCAGAACTTCTGGTGTCGGTGGATTGCTTTTAAAGTGATTTTCCCAATTTGTTGGTTGCCCTATATCTGACCTAAGTAGCGCAATGTTTGCGTTAATTTTTTCGTAATTTCTCTCAAAAATGGTGGCGCAGCCATCACGGATATCTAACGAAGACGATGTAGCGACAAATCCAGCACCAGCTCGACCCAGAATGTCAGATCGGAATGGCAGTTCGGTACTTCCCCAGGCTTCGGGGGTTTTGTCTGGGTAAGGATTATCATTTATCTTGCTAGCAAAGAAGCTAGCGGCATCAAGCCCACCACTAGTTTTTGATAAAGTATCTCTGTCATCTCCATTCCATTGATTATTATGTTGCATCTGGGGGTTCCACCAAAACTCGACGTTACTGGCAAGACCATAAGGATTCAAGCTTGAATTAATATGATAGTTATATGTTTGATTAATTGCATCTTGAAAATAATAAGTAACACCTCGAACATCTATATCGCATGATGTTGCATTAATATTATCCCACTGACTCGTTGCTATGTTTACCATGTTGAACCAAGTAGTTCGCGCAGATGGAGTTGGGCCAGAACCAGAATATAGTCCGGCTGGAAGAGCCATATACCCCCTATGCCGTTGCCATGAACCAATCTCATCTGACAGCAAAGACTCTGGCATAGCGGCATCAATATTTGAACGCCATACACATAGGGTCGGAGTTGAGGGTGTCGAATTTGTCTTACATACTTTTGGATTTCCGTCCTCTTTCAGCCCAAGAACTATCTCCGTATTTTTTTCAAGACCATTAAATTTGTTATATTCACTATATAGAGCAATTTGATTCGCCTGAATAGTACTCCAATAAGCTAGAAATGCACGTAATTCATTAATGTGCTCTGGCGTATACCATGGATACTGACCTTGATAATTCTTGTTAAGCTGACTCCATGCACCAGCCTGACCACCCGCTGTGCCAAACAGCATGTTATTTATCGCCGCCCCGCAATTTGTATTTAGAGTGTTCCACTCAGGAAGATCTGCCATCAATACCGGATTATTTCTACCTAATTTTGATGGGTCATTACCTGCCTGCTCGACCAACCCCTCATAAAGTTGATATTGTTGTACCACAGCGTTGCCACACTGCACGGCAGGGCCAAGACTGAGTTGAAATTGGACCTGGGCCAGTTCGTGCTGAATTGCAGCAAGCCCTTGATTTACGCAAGCCAATTGTGCCGATACTGCATGAATAGCCTCTAAGGTTGGCTTTTGCTCGCCCTCATTTGGAAGAAGAAGCCCTATAACCGTAGAACTTAAGAGTTCAGGAATTCCAACATGCTCCATCAAGTTAATGGCAACTTTGGATCCGATATCTAAAACATCAACCCCATTAGAAGCATTATTAGCAGAATCGCAGCCTGAATTAGTTTCAGAGAAACTGAATGTATAATCGGCCAACCCTTCAGGATTTACCCCACCTGCATCATTCGGGTTTTCTACACTCTTGACCAGTCCTTGAATTAAGTTACCAATCCCCCCTACCTCGTCTGACTTCGCCTTTGTTAATGCCCATGACTGATATTTGTTTGGATGACGCAAAGCACTAGAATGCATAGATTTTGGCAAACCAAAACGGTTTCTCACATGCTCAAGTTTTTCGTTATGGTTATTTCCAATAGCACTGCTCGCCCGTGAAGCTATCGTGGATATAAGATCCACATAACTAATCACATGGCCAGAAAGAGGCAAATTATCTATCTTCCCAAACAAGCGCGCTTTAAATCGCTCCTTGCTCACAATAGTCTCCCCAGAATACTCCAGCACTTTTCCACCTTTAACTGTTATAGAAAGTGGTTGCTTCGATAATTTATTTTTTGAAAAAGTAAATATTGCAGATCCTCTGCTGTTTGATATTGCAGCACCAATTTTTTTTCCAGCATTATCACTCAGCACTACAGACGAACCAGAAAGAAATGCCTGAGGTCCCAACGTAGATAAGACCTGAATATGTATCAGGTTTTTCTCCCGTGCAAACGCATTGGAACTAAATACATCACAAATGACAATGGATAATAAATTAATTATTAATAAAAGTATCTTTCTACTAATCATACAACACCTTTGCTATTGAATCTACTGAATAACGGTTGAATAAAGCCCGGTGGCTTTGCGCAGTGGATTGCTCGGATATCCCAAAGATAGAAAACTCTACTGAACTTGCAGAGGTTATAACTTGACCCCATCGCTTGGGTAAAAAAGGGCTCTCTGCCCCATACATCGGGATATTCCGTTGGTTATGTGCTTGGTGGCTCACAACATGGAGTGTCCCGGATGGACCCTGTATTTCAAACTTTTGCTATCTCCCCTGCGGAGCCGGGGGATTTCCCATTTGTGGTTAATTGCTTAGGGAGGCTCTAAACAAATCGAAAATCAGCACATTAAGAAGGTTAAACTCATATATTATTAAGCGTTCGGATTTCTCGAAATTAATACTTCAGAGGCCCCTCAGGAGATTTCTCACATACTAGACACATAGTATCAGATAGTTACTCAAACTCAAGCTCGAGAGAGCTATCACAGAAGTCGTGTAACGCTGGAGTGGACTCAGATCCATCAGAATAGACAGCAGTGACATACTGCTTACATTCCTGATTGTTTGTGCTCTCAGACCAAACTAACGTCAATGACTCACCTGCTTTAATTCCAGAGCCAATATCAAACTCACCCCAAGTCTTTTTATCTTCTGAAGTAAGGATCTTCTTAATTTTATCTTTCGTTTTATTGTGTACCACAAATGAGTAATCAGCCATGGCAATGCCGGTAGAAATTGAAAGACCAATGGTGAGTATTATGTTGGTGATTTTCATGTTTATAATTCCAGTTAATAGTTAAAATCTTGCCACAAGTTATGTGTTATATGGATGAATGCGCATCTGATGTAATTAATTACAGCCTACATTTATTCGCTAAACACTCCATGGAAAGACTGAAACCGAGGTGTATGATATTGGTTTATTGCAATAAGTTTTATTAATCTTCTGCCCCATGTTGTTAGATATAAAAGTCTACATGAATGCCAGAAATTACCATTGTGCATGAGCAATGATCCAAGTTGCACGAATTTTTCTAAGATAGCGAAGCATGTATATTTATTTTTTAAGATAACTTATTCTTCAATAAATCACCGTTTTCTTTCGAGCACCCATGATGATCTTTCATTGCCATTTTCATTCCCGTACCAGCCATCCAGTACTGCACCATCCTCGGAGAGTTTAAACTCCATTGGACCTGTGAGTATTTCCTGTGGTTTTTTAACGGGGGCTTCTGTCCAAGTCCCTTTGAGCAGATTGGCACCCAAGATTTCTGCTTCGAACGAACCCTCTGTCCTACTCCCGTTATCGCCCTTGTAGGAATATTTTCCAACTAACTTATTTCCGTTTTGGACAATGGTAATATCATCTGTTGTAGAGGAGGTCCATATTCCACTCAATTCAAAGGTAGGCTTTACAGGGACTGTAGCCGGTGCAACCACCTGCTCTACAGGAGGCATGAGTGTTTTATTTTCAACCGGCAAAACTGAAGTCGGTGGGATAGAGTTGTTTGAACTAATAACCTGCTCGGATGATGACGTTATCTCAGCCTCCGGAGCTTGAGCAGCAAATAAAATAGTGACTGCAAAAATGATGACGGATACTAAGGTGCTTATCACACCTATCAGAATGCCCCAAAAATCCCATTTCCTCTGAACAGCATTGAAGTGTTCAATGCTGTCCCATTTGCGGTTCTTCCATGCCCATTCTCTGCCCTTATATCCGAGAACAAAGGGCATAATAATAGCTCCGACTCCGGTAAAGCAAAGAAGACTAATCCAAGTTTCATTAAATACACCCCAGATCCAATTTAGAAAAAAACCACCCCAGGACCATTTATGGATGCCTTCTGGTAATGCCGACGAGGATGAATTCACACTTTCTTGCGATGGGATAGTATTCACTGGTAATTCACTCCTAACATTAAATCGGACGCGTTAGCGCCCGTTAAATTGTACTCTTATCACCGATCTTAAAACCGCATGACTCTATTCAGTCAATATCAAATTAGACGGATCTTGCAATCTTGATGCCATATTTTAAGATACTGTTTATGGGTGTTTTTTATAGAGCATCAAGTGCCTGAGGCGCTCAAATTGGTGCGTCTTTGAATGGCTTGCACCAGAACTGAGCGGGCGATGGGGTCTTGCTTTTTTTCTTGGTCGTCCGGCGCCGAACTTACCTCACCGGATCAAAGATACCGAAGTGGAATAATCATTCTGACCTGTCCTCCCCGCGGAGGGTTGGTTCCAAGTCTCAACTGCCCGCCTAGTTCCCGGGTGAAGCGTTGGACCATGGCCAGGCCCAGCCCGGTGCCCCCCTGTTTCCCGGTTGCAAAGGGTCGGATGCCGGTTGCCAGCAGTTCATCACTGAAGCCTGGTCCATCGTCGGTGACGGTGATGGCCACTCGCTGTTCGTTCTCATGCCTGATCGCAATCAGGATGTCCCCGGGCCGTGCACCAATGGCCTGGGCGGCGTTGAGTATCAGGTTAAGCAAACACTGGCGGATGCGGCTTTCCGGTAGCTGACACACGATGGGCCCGGGAGAAACCAGAGACAATCGAATGACCGAAGGAATCTGGTAGCGCAATAAAGCAACCAGTTCCTGGCTCATGAGCGTCAGATCAAATTCCGTGACCGGAGCCGGGGTATGTTTGCTGAGATCCAGCAGTTCGTTGAGCAATCGGCCCATGCGCTTCAGTTCATCGATGATCAGCGCAATGCGTTGGGTTTTGTCGGGATCCTCGATTTCCCGGTACAAATTGGCACAACTCATCTGGATGCCGGCCAGGGGGTTGCGCAGTTCGTGGGCAATGCCTGCGGCGAGTTCGCCCACGGCCGCCAGCCTTTCATTGCGTGACAGGCTGGCCTGCTGTTCCAGTAGCGCGCTGGTGGCGGTCCGGACCTCCGCCTCCAGGGATTCGGCGTAGTGACGTTTGTGTTCTTCCAGTTCAGCCAGGTGCGACACCATGTCGTTGTAGCTGTTAAAAACGGGCATCAGCAATGGGTCAACCCGGGTGGTGTCGATCGGCGTGTAGTCCTCCTTGGAGAGCCGAAACAGCAAGCGTTGCAGATCGTTGAGTGGCGCCAGAATTCGGTAGCGCAAAAACACCCCGACCAGAATCAGCAGGCCCAGGGCCGTGGCGAACACGAGGATGATTTCGTTGCGGGTGGACTGGCTGATGTCCTCGAGCATGGCCTCACGATTAAGGGTTTCCGCATCCATGATCGAGCTGGTTACATTCAGGGCCCGAAGCAGGCGGGCTTCCTGTTGTTCCAGCGTGGCCCGGGTATCCGTGAAATCGACGATGGTTTCCCGCAGTTCCTTGAGCTTTAGCGGGGTCTCCGGCGCCACATGGTGGTCATTGCTGGCGAGGTCAACAATCTCGGTCGTCAGTCGGGATAGTCGTTGCCCCTGCAGTTCGCGGTTTTGGGAAATGAAATAGTCGGTGAGCGAAGCCTGGATATCGCTCGCTACCTGCTGAATACGGTGAGCATAGGTGACATAGGCCCGCATGGTCTCCAGCCGATCAAAATTGCGCCAGATCATCCCTCCCAAAAGTGCGAGCACGATCAGTAGCAAGCCGAGAACAGCCCACACCCGGAGCTGGGCATAACGGTAGGGGAAGGTATTCAAAATAACCGGGCAGAAAAATGAAAAGCCCAGGCATTATAAACAAGGACTCACGGGCGACTTTGGGCTGTTTTATCGCCCAAAGAGGCGGTCAGGTCTCGGCGCTCTCGGGAACATAATGATGCTGGTAATAACAGGCCAACGCCTTCTCGACGACTTCATAGAGTCGCAAGTTCTCGTCGGAGGCAATGCTGCGCAGGATGTCATTGGATTCGCCGCTCAGCTTCACGTTAATCTGGTGGACCCGATTGGTATGGTGTCTGGAGTGCGTGATCCATGACCGGGTAGAGCGGCGGTCTTTATTGGTCTGATTGTCGTTGTTGACCATGGGCTTGCTCACTGTGATGACCCCTACAATTTCTGTGACAAGAGCGGTTTACGTCGAACCGATAGCGGATGGCTGGAGGACGCCTGCAGAGAGTCCATACCGCGTATCCCACACTGGCCCCCCCGTGCGATGTAATCCTGTCGGTAGTGCTCGATGAACTCCATGACGGTGTGGTCGATGAGGAAAGCGTCCGACAGATCGAAGATCACGGTCTTGCCGTCAGGCAACGCGGCCAGTTCGCTTTTCAGTGCGATGAAGTTCGAGAAGATCGCTGAACCCTGAATACGTACCTCAACTGTAGTGGGATCTGGCCACTTCATCTCGTAGGAAATCTTCAGAAGGTTGGCTGGCTTGACCCCCCGGGCCAGATGAATCGCCACCTTGGCCAGAATGCCGATCAAGACGCCCAGCAGAAGGTCAGTGGACAATACGCCCACAATGGTGATGACAAAAATCGCCAATTGCTCCCGACCGATATCCATCGTCTTGGCCAACTCCCTGGGTGAAGCCAGCCGGAAGCCGGTGTACACCAGCAGCGAGGCCAGCGAGGCCAGTGGAATCTCGTGTATCAGCCAGGGAAAAAACAGGACGAATATTGCCAGAAACAGGCCATGAAAGAAGTTGGCCCACCCGGTCCTGGCACCATCAGACACATTGGCGGATGAGCGCACGATTTCCGCGATCATCGGCAGTCCACCGACCAAACTGGCCAGAAGGTTACCTACGCCGACGGCGGTCAGATCCTGATTAAGATCGGAATAGCGCTTGTACGGGTCCAGTTTGTCCACCGCGGTGGTGCTGAGCAGCGTCTCCAGGCTCCCGATCAGACAGATGGAAATGACCGCACCCCAAAAGGCCGTCGTACCGATCTTTCCAAAATCAGGGAAGTAGAAACTGGACAACACATCGTTGGGGAGGCTGACCAGAAACTTAGGACCCACGGTGTACTCATGGTGGGGCAGAAAAGCCTGGTCGGGCATGAACATGTAGACGTGTTCATGATCGAGATCAAAATACCTCTCCAGTGCCATGCCCACGGCGATGACGAGCAGCGGTCCGGGGATACGTTTGAGCTTGGGATTCCTTACCAGCGCCCAGAGCATCAGAATGGCCAGCCCGGAGAAACCGATCAGGGAAATTTCCGGATTGAGGTTGGCGAGGCTGTGAGGAATTTCGGCGATGGTTGGGAGAATTTCGCTGCTTTCCGGCCTGACACCCAGCATCACGTGGATCTGCTTGGCCATGATGATGATGCCAACGGCTGCCAGCATGCCATGCACTACCGAGGCAGGAAAATAGGCATTCAGCCGGCCCGCTTTCAACAACCCCATGAGGATTTGCAGCAGGCTGGCCACGAGAATGGCCGCCAGCGTGTAGCGATAACCGGCCATGGCATCGCCCTCCCCCAGCGACTGCACGGCGGAGAGGATGACGACAATCAGTCCCGCCGCCGGGCCGTTGATCGTCACATGGGATCCGCTGATCCGCGACACGACCACGCCGCCGATCACCGCTGAGATGATCCCGCTCATCGGTGGGAATCCGGAGGCCATGGCGATGCCCAGACACAGCGGCAGGGCGATCAGAAAAACCAGGAAGCCGGCGGTCAGGTCGGATCGCCAGTTTTCCAGCAAACCGGGGAAGCCGTTTTGCGGGACCGAAACAGAAGATGCAGCTTTTGACATGGAGATCAGAGAGGTTATGGACTTAGGCCATGACTAGCCAACTTCATGCCAACAAACCGGCAGGGTTCAATGCCCTGTTTTATAGGGAGGTTTTTTATATGCGCTAAGGGTGGGTTATCGAAACGCTTCGAGTGGCTGGTTCAATACACCCAGCCCGGTGCGGTATCAGCGAGACAGTTCACTCCTAAGTTCAAGCAGGCCCGGATCGAAAGGCGCGGTTTTCAGGCCCTTGAGCACCATTTTGAGTGCATCCTTGTTCTTGCCCACGGTCTGCAGGGCCACGGCATAGACATAGAGGAATCGGGTGTTATCGGGGGCCAGCTCGGTGGCGTTGCGCAGGGATGGCAGGGCATCCATCAGCTTTTTTTGCCGAACGAGGAGGAGCCCCAAGCTATGCTGCAATGAGGCCGCGGCGGGGTATCGCTCCAAGGCGTCGCGCAGCAAGCTTTCGCCCTCCGCATCCCTGCCGCTCTGGCGATAGAGATCTCCGAGATTCACAATCGCGGGAATCCAGCCTGGATCGATGGCCAGGGCTTCCCGGTAGGCGTGTTCTGCCCCCGCAACATCACCTTTGGCGCTGAGGAAGTTACCCAGGTTCACCTGTGAACCCGGTTCGTCTGCGTTAAGCTGCTGGGCGGCAAGATATTCCGAGCTAGCCAAGTCAAGGTCGGCCCGCTCGGCCGATGGAACCTGACCGGGTGGCACATCGGCCAGCGTTTCCGCGGCCAGAGCCCTGACGACCCGAACCGGATCACGCAGAAGAGCATGCGCGGCTTCCCAGCGTTGTTCTGGCGGTACGGCGTCGGTCGCCTCAAGCGCCGATGCTCGCACCAGAGGGTCGGCATCCTGCATGGCTTGCATCAGACTGGGAAAGGTTTCCGGCGTCAGCCGTTGCCCCAGAGCCTCCGCCGCTGTTGCCCGGGCAATTGCCGGCTGATCGGTCGCGCGCAGCAGGGCCTCAAGCCGGGATCCGGCGTCCGATGCGCCTGTTCGGGCTGCATGAAGCGTCTCCTCATAATCCTGATATCCCTTGGGATCATGGCCCAGCCGTTGTCTCAGCGCTGCGGCCGCCCACTGCGGCGACTTGTCGGTGTGGCATTGGTTGCACGCATTAGGTGTGCCGATCTTGACGGAAAGATCGGGGCGCGGGATCCGAAAGCTGTGATCGCGACGGGGATCGACCACCATGTAGTGCTTGGCCGGCATATGGCATTCGACACACTGAGTGGCGTCCGAACCCGCCTCATGAAAATGATGAGAAGGCGTATCGAATCGATCGGCCGCATGACATTGCAGGCATACGCCGTTACCTTCAGCCCGCAGCTTCAGGCTATGAGGCTCGTGGCAGTCGCTGCAGGTCACGCCGGCGTGATTCATCCGGCTTTGCAGGAACGACCCGTACTCGTAGACCTCGCCGTCAATCTGACCGTCAGCGTGGTACAGACCCTCTCTGAGCACCGCCGGCAAATAGCTGTTCATCAGAGGATCGCCCGGCCGAACATCCGCAAACCACTGGCCGCGTCGCGAGTGGCAGCGCGCACAGGTTTCGATCTCCTTGCTGCTCGTTCGCGCGGGTTCGCGGACCGCATTCCCCGACTCGGGGTTGATGGTCCAGCGAGCCCCCTTGCGCTCATCGAGCTGGACAACCAGCCCGTGCGTCCGGGGGTCTATCGACTCGTAACCGGGTGTCTTATTGACCAGGGCCACGTGCTGCGAACCTGGGCCATGACAGGCTTCGCAAGCGACATCGATTTCCGCCCAGGTCGTGTGATAGGCGCGAGAGGCCTCATCGTAATTTTTCTTGAGGTCGGTGGAATGACAGTCGGCACACATGAAATTCCAGTTCTGCGACAGCTTGGTCCAGTGCAGTTCATCGCGATGGTCGATCTTTTCGTTGGGATACAGATGGAACCAGCGCTGACCGCCCGCCGCTTGTGGTCGGCTGTCCCACGCGATGGACAGCGCCTGGAGCGGGCCACCCGGCAGTTCGATCAGGTATTGCTGCAGTGGAGTCACGCCGAAGGTGTACTTGATCTCGAAATCGGCCAGCTTTCCGTCCGCACCGTCTGTGCGCACCATGAACCGGCCGTCCTGGCGAAAGAACTCGGAGACCACGCCATCCTTGCTGAAGGTGTCACGGTTGAAGTGTCCCAGCACCGTCTGCTCATTCGCCTCCTGCATCGCCAGATCATGATGCGAGCCTTGCCACAGCCGGTCCTGCTCGGCATGGCAACCGGCACAGGTCGCGCGCCCGACGAAGCCGGGTGCGGACAGGGTTGCGGATTGCTGGGCAGTAACCGTCGTCTCCGGCAGACTGGCGGTCCGCCAATGGCCGCGGCTGGCCAATAAGCCCGAGGCGAGCAAAAGCAGCGCAATGACACCGGCCGCCA
>JBIIEQ010000038.1:0-31367 GCA_044237765.1 Methylococcaceae bacterium
TTCAGTCCATCAGAAGCCTCACCAACATCATCTTTCTGACCACAGGGAAGCTGCAAAACCTCCCGGCCAATCCTTTCGCTCACACGGTCACCCTATGAGTCTTTCCACACAAAACGGAAGAGAGTCCGATTCCGCCTTCGAGCTAGGCGGCTATCCTTTCTGACAAAAGCACAGTCATGTTCTTGATGCTTAGGGTGTCCTATAGCCAAGCAGGCATAGCTAACACTTAGGCAAGTACGGTAACGCCCATGCGTGACTCGTGGGATAAGCCTCGCGTTTCCTTTACCTACCCCGCTATTGACCTCAGAGTAAAGATCACAATCGGTTAAGCCATTTGGAAACCACAACCGTGTGCTTTTTTCCTGACCACGGTAGAAAGTGGAATAACCAACCAACCCACTATCAAAAAAATCAAGCTGACATCCACGATATCCGGCATTACCTCGGGTGACAATCATGCGAAGGCCTATAAATTCGAACGCATCGCATCAAAGAAATTCCATCGCGTCAAGTGACCCGGCAGACAGTGGCGATCTTATTTATTAGTTGACCCGCAATTTCTTTACATATCTTGTCAAATCCCCGTATTCTGGAATTGATTCATCTGGCCGGGGTATTAAATCACGCACGACCCGATCCAGGTCCTTTCCGCATTCCGAAAACACTTTTACATCATCAGCGTTTCTGAAGCCTTGTCGCATCTGGGAGTTAGATGCACGGAGACCATCAAGGCACTGCCTTTTGCTCACATCCAAGACCGGCATGACATACATGACTGAATCCTTGCCAGGAAAAAACCATGCATTGGTTACCATGTCGGCATCTCCCCAGAATGTAATGCCACCAGAGGTAAATCCAGTCAACCAACGGAGGAAATAGCTACCCAATTGGTAAGCATATGGGGAATAGTCCTGATTAACAAAACCATTTCCTTTAAGGTACGAATCATTGGCGAAATTGAGAAACTCAACACCATTCCCAAAACAATAGTTTACATTGGTTGAGGAGTTTGATCTTGAACCACATCCTTCGTCTTTGTTGGGGTAAGGTTTCCATTCGGCATTACCATAACCATAAATTCTGTTGGTCATAGCTTCCATTTCAGTCTGTCCACACACCATCCCAGAAAGCTCTTTCATTCGAGTCTTATTTATCCCGCTTGCAACAAGACATTTCATACCTTTAGTGGTTGGACCATCGTCAACCCTAAAACTAACAGACCTCTGCATCATGGCTATCCAATTCATATCATAAGTTTGGCCTGACATCCAGAATGGCTTCAGCGTAATACCAGAGAAGAGCGGCTTTTTCGCGTACTGATCTTTCTCGGCAGACATTTTTTCAAGGAAATCAAACCTAAGCGGGGCGCCAATCTTCTTAGCATGCTCGGCAACATTACCAAAGAATTCATGCCACTCTGCCCCTGCGGGCACCCAACGTCCCTCCCTACTAGATCCATTATCAAAATACAGATCTATATTTCCTTTAGCACGAAAAGATGATATTGATCCAAAGTCTGTGTTCCGGTGCTCGAGACGAGCCACTGAAGCATCATCGACATTGCGTATCCACAAAAGGTTTCTTGCAGCCGACCCATAGCCCAACACGTCCTTACTCAAGGTCAATACTTGATAATCATCCGTGTAAGGTGAACCGAGGCGCTCTATGACTTCCACATACTCGGTGTATTGTTCCTTGACTGAAGTTGTATTTGCATCGCAAAAGTTCTTTGCAAGCGCCCAACGCGGACTACTGGGGTCAAGCACCGGGTTTCGGATTGATTCGCAAATGCCCGCTAGATTTTCTGGTGGCAACTTGATTGGCGCAACTGCTTGAGTGCTATCAAGTGGCCCTAGCAGTACCCTAGAGGCCTTATAGATATTGATGTCTTGCTCCATCATTTGCGCAATCGCCTGTGTCGACAAGGCAATGTTTAATATTCTGTATCCATCAGCATACAAAGCGCGGTCATCAAACCCCAAGCTATTAGATTGTTTAAATTTAATAACCGAACTAATTAGACAAGCCTCTAGTGGGGAACTGGAGACATATCCAAGCAGGGAGCGGCCAATGTTGGCTCGAGCATCAGAAATCGGCTTACCCTGACCATCAATAAACTTCTGTATATCTGCAATTGGGCTAATCAGTGCTTGCTTGTTTACCGAGGCAGAGATCAGAGTACCTACCTTAGCCAATAACATTCGATAGTCACGATTGGCATTGAGTATCACATCTACATTGCTTTGCAGCGCTTGCAACTGCTGATCACAATAGGATTTAGCCACAAGACTCGCTATCTGCCTCACATCCTTGGCGACGGTATCCATGCTCTGCTGCAACTTTTCCAACTTAGCTTGAATATCTTCCAATAGCAGTTCCGTCTTGCTGGGAGGAGTCGGTAGAAAACTACTAAGCGCATTGAAAATGATCGAACCGGCAGCCAACCCTAACTGCCATTTCACCCCTGTCGCCTCTGCCCCCGCCCATTTTTTATCTGCGCCTTTGCCATAATTGACCAATCCCCCTCCTACCACAGCGGCTAATTGACTAAGAAATGCAAAGGGAATGAACTGCGTTTTGACATCCCCTGACGAGCTTTGGCTACCCTGCTGAGAGACTTGCTCAAACAGATAGGGGTTATAGGCAAAACTTCCGCGACACCAGAGCTTATCAGCCATGTTTATGCCACAACTCAGCTCACCGCCAGCTGCAATACTCTTTGCAGCCCCCAGGGGGATTTGCTGTTGGCCATGTTCGTCGCTCCCCCAACAAGTTACGCTGTCATCGGTACGAAGACCACAGGTGTGGAAATCACCGGAGGCCAAAGTCTTATACTGTCCCAGAACAGCATTTGTTTGCCCGTATGCATTGTTACCCCAGCAGACGACCGAACGATCGTCCAACCGGGTAGCACAACCGTGAAGTGTGCCGGTATTGACATCTACAAATCTTCCAGCGGGGGGCACATACCGAACAAAGCTTTCTTGACCCCAACATACAAGTGCGTCATCTCGTGTTATGCCACAAGTATGGTTGGCTTTTGCACTAATATCCTTGAACTTTTGGTTCGGTACATTCAACTCGCCATGATCATTGTTTCCCCAACAGGTGACCGTACCCTTGCGTGATATTGCACAGGTATGATCGTCTCCAGCACTCACCTTCTCATAAAGGCCTCGATAGCCTGATTTTGTCGGAAATGCTGTATTTTCACCCCAACACTTGAGCCGACCATTGGTTTTGATTGCACAGGCATGTAATTGACCTACGGAGACTTGCTTATATTTTCCCTCTGGGGGAACCGCCTGACCAAAATCATTTAACCCCCAACACATGAGTCGACCATTGGCTAAAATGCCGCAAACAGCCGAGCTGCCAGCATCCGCCTGTTTCAAAATGTAAGGCAGGTCATTAGGTAGATTCGGGATGTTGGCCACTTCGGTGGGAAATGGATTTGCCCCTAGTAGGCCAACCGGATCATTACTTGCTGAACGACTGCCAACATTCAGTTGCTCTGCCGGTGACGAATTGGTCGTCGTGGGCGATGCCAGTCCGCCACTGAAATCCGGTAGGACTTCAGCCTGACCGTTGGGGACAGACAGAACGATGAGGCAAGTTAGCGTGGCAGTGAGAACGGGGGTAAGAAGCTTGCGAAAGCTCATGACTGGGCACTCCATTCGTGCAAGACGTAATGTGTCTTAAGAAGATTTAGCATGCTTTCTGGTGCACGTAATGAAGTGAGACTAGCACAGTTGCCTTGAGAATCCTTTCAAAACCTCAACGGTGCTTGGGCACATCTGTGGACCCCTACACCCTAAACCCCCGTTATGTCAAAAACAGCGAGCGTGCCGACACAAGCCTTTGATCGGCCAGCCAGACCGTCTGGGTGCCTGTTTTGTTGTTGAAGCCTGCTTTGCTCACCAAGTTCCCAATGATGAAGGGGGTCAGGTCTTGCCTTTTGCCAAGAATCCAGGATAAAGGGGTCGGTCAGTCAGTTCCCACGATCCTTAGGGGGCGGCAGCGACCGTTCAGAAACGATAGTAATCATCTGGTTGGGGCCGACCGAGTCTTTGGCGCTCGTGCGCCATTACGGTAAGTCACACGGCCATGGCAAAAGGTAAGACCTGACCACATTCGTTGCTGGGCGAGACCGGCACTTCAAAAGCCATATCCACCCCATAACAAGGGCTGACATTATTCGGGCGTATGGCTTACCTGCTTTCGCCAACAGGATTTCTTGCCCCGCATGCGGCTGTTCCATCAAGCATGAAAAATGAGTCTTGGCTTCATGCACGTTGACCACGATTGTCATTTCGACACCACTTGGTTGGGTTGATGGACTAAAGTGAGAGCATCAGGCCTGGCGCCACCGTATATAAAGGCGTTTTTGTCCAGTTTGCAGGATAAAGCGGCCAAAGTGTTCCGACGATCAGCAGAGGGGACAGCGACGATTCAGAATCGATCGTGACCTTCTCGTTGGCGAACACACCGAGTCTTTGGCGCTGGAGCCACATGCCGGTAGGTCAATCGGCCATGGCAAAAGGCAAGACCTGACCCCCTTCATTCGCTAGCGTGATATCATCTGACGCCCCAACCATAACCAACAGAGATAGATATGGCTCAGATGATCGTGCGCAACCTTGATGAAGACCTTAAAGCGGCACTGAAACGGCGGGCCATCCAGCATGGACGCAGTATGGAGGAGGAAGTGCGCCAAATACTGCGCTGTGCCGTCAACGTAGAGCCCTCAACTGCGATCAAGCTCGGATCGCGTATCGCCGCCCGTTTTACCGATATTGGTCTGGTTATGCCCTTGCCTGAATTACACGGCCAGAGCATTGATCCAGTGACGTTCGAGCGATGATCATTCTTGATACCAATGTTCTGTCAGCGCTCATGCAGCGTCGGCCGGACACCACAGTCATCAATTGGTTGGACAAACAACCGCCCGAAGCCATTTGGATCAGCAGCATCACTTTATTCGAATCCCGTTACGGCTTGAACCTGCTGGCCGAAGGAGACCGAAGATCAGCGTTGATCGCGCGATTTGATGAAATCCTCCAAACCGATCTGGCTAACCGGATCCTGGTCTTTGATGTTCGCGCTGCCACAAAAGCGGCTGAGTTGGCCGCTGTTCGGAAAACTCTGGGTCGTCCCATCGATATGCGTGACACCTTTATCGCTGGCATCGCTCTGGCGCATGGCGCCACGCTGGCCACCAGAAACACACGACACTTCGAGGATTTGCCCTCACTAGTGGTCAACCCATGGGAGTGAAAAGGCGAACACCCTGCTGGGGTCAGGTCTTGCATTTTGTCTAATAATCTACGGGACAAGTCCGGTTGCTTGGCCACCATTGAATGGGGTTTGGCTGACGTTACGCTTTTCTCAATATTCGCCTGTAAATCAGGGCCGTTAACAGAAACGATATCGAGACCATTAGGCAGGCAAGCAGCATGAATCGGAGGCCCTTCTGGTAGGTGTAGTCCACCATGGCTTCAGTGCGTTGCTGGGTTTGGGCGGTGACGATGTCGGTGAGGTCGGCAAATTTTTTAGCATCCAGCCCATCGACACTGTGTTGCAGTTCGAGCAGGAGAGTGGTGATTCGCTGGGACATACCATCGATGTGGGAGGCGGCCTCGGTGTACTCACGAATGTCAAATGGCCGGGCATCGGGTTTTTTGGGCTGTCCGTAGATCTGCTCGAGAGCCCGATTGAAGCTTTGAATGGCGTGTTCGGCCGACTCGGCGGTGCGGGCGGACCCGTTCGTGACCTTTTCTGCCTGTTGTGTCAGTTCGAGCAAGCCTTGTCGCTCCGAATGCAAATTCCGGATCCACTGCTCCCGCTCTGAGCGAAGCAGTCCGGGAAACTGTGCCAAGGTTTGGCTGAAACGGTCGGCGGCGGTGGCGAACTGCGTGCTGTTGGCAACCATGGTCTGCACTTCTTGTGTGTCGGCGGTCCGCATGGTCAGCAGTTCCATCTCATATTTCATGAGTTGTGGCATGCGCTTGCCGAGAAACAGGGCGCGCTCGCCAAACAGTCGGGTTTCCGTGAGCTCGCGAGCGGCGGGGTCAAGCCCGGCCAGGGGATCCAGATCCAGCAGAGCAAAGACATTGTTAGAAGATTTGCCGCTTTTGGATTCGGTATTGGCGATCACTTGGTTGACCAGACTAAAACTGGCGAAGGTGGTCAGATCAAAGTCGGTCGATGGGCGATTTTTCCGCCAATCGTCGATGGCCGCCTGCAGTTGGGCCATGCGCACAGGTGATAGCACATCCCGCACGATTTCGATGAGATTGTCTTCAAGTTGCCGAAGAGCGGACAACAGGGGCAGTTCGTTAATGTTGTTGGCACTGGGCAGCCAGGTGGACTCGATGCTGATGCGCAGGGATTCCACATAGACGAGGGTCTCGACCAGATTCCCCACCTGATTGGATCCGGACACCAAGGCGATCATGTCGGTGGTGAATCGGCTTTTGAGTTTGACCTGATCGAACCGGTTGATAGCTGATCCATCCGGCTTTTTCAGCTGATCAAGTGTTTGGGAAACAGAGGTGATAAAGGTATCGGCGAACTGCAAGAGATGATTCTGCAGCGCGACCGGGTCCACCGGCTTGCTCATGTCCCCGGCAAAAAAAATGGAGCGGGCGGCATTGGTCGGTATTTCGACAGCGCGCTGCACCAGGGTACAGCCGACCAGGCCGATAAACCCCGCCAGGAGCGTCAACCTCGCTAACCGGAGTGAGCCTTTATTCATTGTAGAAATTTGGGGATATCTATGCGCATTGGCGAGGGGTCTTTTTTTACCGCATATCGGGGTTGATGGGGAGTATCAGCCTTTTGCCCATGGCCAGCCTGGATCGGCCCGTGGGCGTGCCTCCTACCGGTCGGGTGGAGCGCTGGGGTTGTGTGCTCCCTTGAGAAGGTCTCAGCTTATCGGATCTGAATCGGTGTACACAGTTGATAGCCCTCGTTGCGCAGGGCCTTGATGCAGTCAACCGGTGCGCCGAGTTCGATGAGTTTCTTGCGCAGCCGGGCAATGCGAACTTCGAGAGATCGCTTGTTATAGGCCTCATCATCATGGCCCGACAGTTCGCAGAGCTGAAATTGCGCGAGCCGCTGGCCGGGAGCACGGGCCAGGCCGGTCAGCAGCCTGAGCTCGATCAGGGTCAGTGGTAACGACGTGGTCTGATTGCGAAGCTCCAGGCTGCTGGTGTCGACACAGATCTCCCTGCGCCGGGCGATGACCGGTTTCAGTCGGCGAGCCAGCGAGATGATAGCCGACGAGAGGACTTGCGGATCCAGTGGCTTGACCAGGTATAAATCGGCCCCGGACAAGTAGCCGTCCAACATGTCCCTCGACTGGTCTCGTCCCGTGAGCATGATGATGCCTGCCTGCGGATGCACTGCCCGCAACCGTCTGGCCAAGCTGAGCCCGTCTTCGCCCGGCAGGTTAAGATCAAGGATGAAAAGGTCGGCAATACTAGCGTTGGCGTGATCTTCCAGATCCTCGGCGCACGACAGGGCCAAGACCTTATGACCCTCCTGCTCCAGCATGCCGGTGGTGACCGCGCGCAGGGCACTATGGTCTTCCACCAGAATGATATTCAGGCGGGTACCCATAGTTCGAAGCCTATTTCCAACTCGGTGGGGGCATAGCGTAATTCACCGCCGAGCTGGCGGGCTAGTTGGGCAGACAAAAAAAGTCCCAGACCACTGCCGGTATGTTCGTGGGCATGCGACGCTCTATAAAATTTCTGGAATAGCCGTTGCGGGTCCGGCCATCCGGTCTTGCCGGGGAGATTGACGACACGCACACGCCCCCAGGGCTGATCATCGACGGAGGATACTGTCAGACTCAGGGTTACGGAACTCCCCTCCCCCCCATATTTGATGGCGTTATAGATCAGGTTGGCAACAATCATCCGCAGCAGCATGGTGTCGGTCTTGATCGCCGGCAGGTCGACCGTGAGCAAGCGGACACGGTGGGTCTGGCCGACGCCGCGAATCAGGTCGTTGAGTTCCTCAACGATGCAACAGTACCGCCGGCGGTCGATGTCGATCGGTTCTACCAGTCGCTCGACCTGCATGCAACGTTCGATGATGTTGTGCATGTCGACGATGGAGCGTTCGGCCTCCCCTTTCATCGCTTCGGTCGGCATTCTCGAGCCCAGCACCATGCGAACCACTGCCAGCGGGGTCTTGAGTTCATGCGTCAGCATGGTCAGGAAACGGGCCTGCTCCTGGCGCTGTTGTTGTTCGGTTTCGGCATGTCGCTCGGCACATTCGCGAGCCGCTTCGGCGGCAGACAGCCGCCGTTCACTCTCGCGACTTCGCCGCATCATCAGCACCAGCATGGCCAGACCCGACACCAGCCCGTGGATGAGAAAGCCATCGAACACCAGAAAACTGGCCTGTGTCAGTCCCAGTAATGGCAGTACCGACAAGATGAATCCGGCAAAGATGGTGGCATGTACCACGATGAGTGAGCGGCGGGATAAGGGCAGCCGCTCGCCGGGCCGGGGTGCACTTGGCGCAGGGCTACTGAGTGCAAGCAGAAAGGTCAGACAGATGCCGAACAAAACCCCGGCGCCGTTGAGCATGAAGGCCTGTTGCGGCTTGTCCATGAGCAGCAACGCATACTCGAACAGGAAAACGCCTACCAGCCCGCACAATACCCGTAGACCCAGTGGATGGGCTTGGAAGGATCGCAAGAGGAAGTAATCGAACAGGCACCCCAGACTGGTGTAAGCGGGCAGGAGCCAGTCGGTGTAATCCCCGGCATTGATCTGGGTTACCGCAGTCAGCCAAATCAGGCGTGCATAGCCGAGATACCCGGCCATGTAGAAGAAGGCGGCGATTTCCTTCAGGGTAAACAGCCCCATCAGCAAATCAGGTCATATACCCCAGTGGACTCCACCCCATAGAGCGAGCAGACCAATAACGGCCAAAAACACGCCATAGGGTATTTCCTGAACGCGGTCTTCATGCAATGCCTCGGTTTGGTTCAATGCCTGGACAGCGAACAAGCGGGAACTGCTGGAGACAATGCGCAACCAGATCTCTCGCGGTCGATCGCCCTGACGAATGATCAGATTGCTGTTCAGCGATCGGTATTCATCGCGGGCAATGGGCACACCGTCTCCGGTCACCTCGGTGCCCAACGAATGGTAAACAGGATCGAACATACGAACCTCATCAAGATAGCCGGGGCGGATGCGCAGGATCAGCGATTCATCCGCGTCGCCGGCTTCGGGTTCGATGTGCAGACGCACCCAGAGGGCGGACTGACTATAACCGCGACTGAGAATGCCACTGAACGGGGTAAACGATTGGGCTTGAATCTGCTGGAAATCCAGCGTGCCACTGGCATCTTCGAATATCGCCCGCTCGGTGATGCGGTCCCCTGCCTGGGCATGCAGGGTCGTCAGCGGCAGCAAAAGGATCGCCATGACCCGAAATAAGGACCAGAGGCATATGGCCTTTTGTGATGGAGTGGACAATACAAAGCAGGGGTTCGGTGACATCCAGTGCTGTCAAATTTGATTTCGGACGTGAAATGTAGCACTCGCGCCGGGACAAACCTTGCAAAATCTCAACGGCTTGAAACGCTCATCGCTCCGTCGATCTATATGATTTATTTTTCTCCGAGCTTGCATCAAGCCCAGCACTCGGGGCCACTAAAACCCCAACACAGGATCATTCCGGGCAAGGCGAAGGATTGCCAGCGACCGGCGCCCTTCCCAGCGGTGGCCCATCTGGACACATCAAGGACCGTGGCGGATACTTCCGCCCCAGTTTCCAGCCATTCCGGAGAGTAACAACATGGGATTCATGCAGAACAAACGGGCATTGATTGTCGGCGTGGCCAGCAATCGGTCCATTGCCTACGGCATCGCCGAAGCCATGGCGCGTGAAGGCGCCGAAATCGCCCTCACCTATCAGAACGAAAAACTCAAGGAGCGGGTCGAGAAGCTGGCTGCCGAATTGGGCGCGAAGATCGTTCTGCCCTGCGATGTGGGTAGCGATGAAGAAATCGATACCCTGTTTACTGACCTCGGCAAGCACTGGGATGGTCTGGATACCATCGTGCACTCCGTCGCCTTCGCACCCCGTGAAGCGCTGGAAGGCAGCTATCTCGACTCCGTCACCCGGGAGAACTTCCGGGTCGCCCATGATGTCAGCTCCTACAGTTTTGCGGCGCTGGCCAAGGGCGGTCGCCAACTGATGCAGGGTCGCAACGGCGCCTTGCTGACCTTGAGTTACCTGGGCGCCGAGCGCGCCATGCCCAACTACAACGTCATGGGCGTAGCCAAGGCCAGCCTGGAAGCCAACGTGCGCTACCTGGCAGCTTCATTGGGCCCGGAAGGCATACGCGTCAATGCCGTGTCCGCCGGCGCCATCCGCACCCTCGCCGCCTCGGGCATCGCCAACTTCCGCGAAATGCTGGCCAAGGGCGAAGCCGCTGCCCCGCTGCGCAAGAATGTCAGCATCGAGGAAGTCGGCAATGCCGCCGCCTTCCTTTGCTCGGATCTCGCTTCCGGCATCACCGGCGAAATCCTGTATGTCGACGCAGGCTACAACATCGTCGGACTGTCAGGCCTTTAAAAAAAGGGCCGTCTCCAGGATGGATCAGAACCGGCATTCGCCTCTCGCGCTTCACGATGGCGCGAGTGCCGGCATGCATTTACGGGGTATCCGCCGGATTTTCTCAGGCCAGGCGGTCATCGACGGGCTTGATCTGGACATCCGTGCCGGTGAATTCCTGGCATTGCTTGGCCCTTCCGGCTGCGGCAAATCCACCCTGCTTCGTCTGATTTCAGGACTCGATCAACCTGACTCGGGGAACTTCGATACCGGCGGAAATTCACAACTCAGCTACGTCTTTCAGGACGCCAGCCTGATGCCCTGGCGAACAGTCCTCGGCAATGTGATCCTGCCGCTTGAACTGACCCATGGAAATCGGGAAGAACATGTCCCGGCCGCACTGCAGTTGCTGGAAACCGTGGGCCTGGCCGATGCGGCTGACCGCTATCCGAACGAGCTCTCCGGCGGCATGAAAATGCGAGTCTCGCTGGCACGGGCACTGATCACTCGCCCTCGCCTGTTGTTGCTCGACGAGCCGTTTGCCGCGCTGGACGAATTGACCCGGCAACATCTCGACGAGCACTTGCAGCAACTCTGGCTGGACCGAAGGATGACGGTGATTTTCGTGACCCATTCCATCACTGAGGCCGTTTTTCTGGCGGATCGCGTGGTAGTGCTGTCCCCTCGGGGTGGCCGTATTGTCATGGATATGCCGATCCCGTTGCCTCGCCCTCGTCATCACGATGTTCGGGTCGCGGCCGAGTTTATCGGGCAGGTACAGGTGCTTGCCGGTGCCATGATTGGTGGTTCCCTGGCGGCATGAAGACGCCTCAACCCGACGTCTGGCTCCCACCCTTGTTGAGCTTCGTGCTGATCACGGCATCACTGGAGTGGGTATTGCGCAGCGCCGACATTCCGCAATATCTGCTGCCGCATCCCTCGTCTGTCTTTCTGGCCTTGCTGCAAAACGGCGCCGAACTGTCCAGGGCGGCCCTGCAAACGGCGCTAGCCGCCAGCAGCGGCCTGCTCGCCAGCGCCCTTATGGGTGCCCTGATCGCGATCCTGTTATGTACCCATCCCTGGGTCCGCCGGGCGTTTTATCCCTATGCCGTGTTCTTTCAGACGGTCCCGATTATCTCCATCGCGCCCATGCTGGTGATCTGGTTTGGCTATGGACTCAAGGCCGTGATTGCCTCGGCGTTCATCGTCTCGGTCTTCCCCATTATTGCCAACACCCTGAGCGGATTGCTCTCGACCGATCCTGCCCTGCGCGATCTGTTTCAGCTTTACCGGGCCAGCCGGACCAAAACCCTGCTCAAGCTGCGCATTCCCAGTGCCGTTCCCTCTTTTTTGACCGGCCTGCGGATTGCGTCGGGCCTTGCCGTGATTGGGGCCATCGTCGGCGAGTTTGTGGCGGACACCTACCAGAATGGGGGTGGCATCGGCACGGCCGTGGTGATTGCCATCAAGGAGCAAAAAACCGACAAGGTGTTTGCCGCCGTATTGATGGCATCCCTGCTGGGACTGATATTTTTTGCCTTGGTCAATCTGCTCAGTCACCTGGCCATGCGTCGCTGGCGCATGGGTGAAATACGGGAGTAACCCAGTGTCCCTGATCGTTCGGCATATCTGCCTTTGTCTGGTTTTGATCTTTTCCGGGTGTTCCGACCAGAACCGTTCACCTGCGTCTGCCGAGGGTCTGTACCCCTTGGGACTGCAGCTGAACTGGGTGCCAGAGCCCGAGTTTGGTGGCTATTACGCCGCCAAGGCGCTGGGCGCTTTCAGAGACGAGGGGCTGGAAGTCGATATCCGTCCGGGAGGGCCGGGTGTTCCGGTCATGCAGATGGTGGCCTCGGGCCAGGTGACATTCGGCATCACCAGTGCGGACAGCATGATGGTGGCCCGCGAACGGGGCGTGGATGTCGTGGCCATCTTCGCGCTTTACCAGACTTTCCCCGAGGGCATCATGGTTCATGCCGAACGCGGACTAAAGTCACTCGACGAGGTTTTTGCGGGCGGCATCCTGGCCATGGAGGCCGGGACGCCCTTTCAGCGCCTTCTGGCTAAACGCTATGGACTGAACAAGGTTAAGGCTGTCCCCTATAGTAACAACCTCGGTCCTTTCCTGAACGACCCGCAGTTCGCCCAGCAATGCTTTATCACCGCTGAACCCATCGCCGCCCGCCGGGCGGGCGCCAGCGTCCAGATCTTCCCCATCAGCGATATCGGTTACAACCCCTACGCCGGTGTCATCTTTACCCTGCGGAAAACCCTCACTGAACACCCTGAGCAGGTCGCCGGGCTAGTTCGGGCCGTTCGCCGCGGATGGCAATCCTATCTGGGGGACCCCGCGCCGACCAATCAGATCATGCAGGAACTGAATCCCACGATGGACTCGGCCACCTTTGCCGAGGCCGCCAACATCCAGAAACCACTGATACTCGGCAATGCACAGCCGCCAAAGGTACTGGGAACCATGGAACTGGAACGCTGGCAGACTTTGGCGGAGCAATTGCGAGAGGTGGAGCTGATTGGCGAAACCCATGCGGAAAAGGCGTTTGCGAATCCTTGAAGTCGGCGATGAAACCCCATGCTGTTGAAATAATCCACCCTAGGCAAGCCCTTCGACAAGCTCAGGGCGAACGTAATAATCGATAAACCAACAACATTTTCAACCCGGCTTCATTGACTTTGTCGTCTTATCGGCACGCCAGATGCGGTAGCGTACTTCCGCCCCTTCCGGCACATAGACGACCACGGGCAAGCGGCTGTTGTAACGGATGAGATACGGATCACCGCCGAGGGTCACAAAACGATTCTGTTTCGGCGCGACGGGATTGACGGCCACGCGCGTTCCCGCCATGGGTCCCAACTCCTTGACAACATAGCGGGTATAACCCCAGCCCTGAATGTTCTGATCCTCGATGCTGCCCCCGAAGAAATAGCGGTTTGCGCTATCGACCCTGGCGTTCTGCCCGACAATCAGCTCGACCTTGGAGTCTTCCTCATGCGCCTGCTTCGGCAGGGAAAGGACATAACGCACCGCTCCCGGCTCGGCCGGCGGAAAGGCTTTCATGTCATCAGCCACGGAAAACTCCGTGGCAAAGGCAAAAAACACGAGCAGACTGAATTTCAGAAGATATTTCATAGGTCATGTCCTACAAGGGTTCCAGGAACAGCCTGCTGACTATAGACGGATGGCCTTGAGAAACCTAGCCATGGCGGTGGATGGTCTGACGATGACCCGCTTTCCCCGACCTCTGCCCAACTTCAGTCATGTTGAGTGTGTTAGATTTTGTTGAATTTGACCCAAAGTCATTCATCAACTCAGCCCCATTCCCCACAATATTGGGGATCAATCAGGAAGCCATTCATGCAAGTCACTTCTTTGCTCATTTCCCTGACCGAACGTGGGCTGATGCCGGACTGGGCCATCCGCCTCGGCATCCGCAAGCTGGTCAGTGAGCGTCTGAATTCTCTCCCGCTCAATGATTCGGCGACGAAGAAAAGCTACCTCCTCAGATTTCTGGAGGAAATGGCTTCGGCTCCGATCGCGCCACTGGCGGACAAGGCCAACGAGCAACACTATGAAGTCCCCGCGGCCTTTTTTGAAAAGGTGCTGGGCAAACGCCGCAAATACAGCAGCTGCCTGTGGCCTGAGGGCGTGACATCGCTGGATGAAGCCGAAGTCGCTGCCCTGAACGAATCCTGCCAGCATGCCGAACTGGCCGATGGGCAAAACATTCTGGAACTGGGGTGCGGCTGGGGCTCGCTGAGTCTGTGGATGGCGGAACACTACCCGCACAGTCGAATAGTCGGCGTCTCCAACTCCAACAGTCAGCGTGAAAGTATCATGGCACGAGCCAAGGCAGCCGGACTGAGCAATCTTGAGATCATCACCTGCGACATGAATGCCTTCAGCATGGATGAATGCTTTGACCGGGTCGTGTCGGTGGAGATGTTCGAGCATATGCGTAACTGGCCAAAACTCTTTGGTCGCGTGGCCAGCTGGCTGAAGCCCGATGGACGCTTTTTCATGCATGTGTTCTGCCACAAGCGCCTGCCCTACACCTTTGATGTGCATGATGAGTCCGACTGGATGAGTCAGTATTTCTTCTCGGGTGGGATGATGCCGTCCTGGGATCTGGCGACGCAGATCGAAAGCCCGCTCAAACTGGTTCAGCGCTGGCAATGGAATGGTAGCCATTACGAGAAGACCGCCAATGCATGGCTGGATAACATGGATCAGCACAAGGCTGAGCTGTGGCCCATTCTCGAGGCCACCTACGGCAAGGATCAGACCCAGACCTGGTGGGTACGCTGGCGTATTTTCTTCATGGCCTGCGCCGAACTCTTCGGCTATCGTGATGGAACCGAATGGCCAGTCGGTCACTATCTATTCCGGCAGGACGACCCTCAAGCTTCCTGAGCCAGCACCATGGAAACACTTTCACGCATGAGCCCGCTTCCAAACTTTTTGCTGTACCAAACGGCCTGGTTAGCCTGTGTGATGGGCGCGGCCCATGGTGAACTCATGATCGGAGTCGTCGTGGCTGGACTGGTCGTTGCCTTGCATCTTGCACTGGCTCGCTCATCCAAGTCAGAGCTCGCTGTCATCGTTCTGACCGGGCTGATCGGTGGCACGTGGGAAACACTGGTCGTGCATCTGGACTGGGTTCGCTATCTGGGTGCCGATACCCAGACATGGCCTCCAGCCTGGATCATTGCGCTGTGGCTGGCCTTTGCAACCACTTTCAATGTATCGCTTCGATGGCTGCAAGGGCGTCATGTCCTCGCCGCCCTGCTGGGGCTGATCGGTGGGCCCCTTGCCTGGTACGCTGGGGCTCGACTGGGCGCCCTGGAACTCCCGGATCCAATCCTTGCTCTGATGGCCATCGGGACAGGATGGGCGGTCTTAATGCCTTTGCTTTTATTTCTAGCCCATCGTCTATCGACCCAACAGGAGAAACCCAATGTTTGACTGGCAACTGGCCGCATGGGCCCTGCTCGTCTTGTTGGCCATGAGCGCACTCACCTGGCTTGCCAGCCTATATAAACGCGATGTCAGCATAGTAGATTCCGTGTGGTCGCTGTTTTTTCTGGGCGCCTCTCTGACCTGGTGGCTATCGCCCATCGCCAATGGCCCTCGCGCTTCAGTGGCACTGGTACTCGTCGGACTCTGGGCACTGCGCTTGTGCGGTTATTTGGCCTGGCGAAATTGGGGCCATCCAGAAGACCGACGCTATCAGACCATTCGCGCCCGCAATCAGCCTCGTTACGAGCTCAAAAGCCTGGTCATCGTTTTTGCCCTCCAGGCCCTGCTGGCCTGGTGGATAGCCTTACCCATCCTGCCGGTTCTCAAGTCTGCCCAGCCATGGGGTTGGCTAGACAGCTTCGGAGCCACTGTCTTCATCACCGGTTTCATACTGGAAACAATGGCCGATGCCCAGATGGCAAGATTCAAGGCGCAGCCGAAAGGCAGCGATGCGGTGCTGAATACTGGCTTGTGGCGCTATTCCCGTCACCCCAATTATTTTGGTGAATCCGTCGTCTGGTGGGGTTTTTATCTGATGGCGCTGGGTGCTGGAGCGCCGATCTGGCTGGTCACCTCGCCCTTGCTGATCAACTTCCTGCTAGTCAAAGTCTCCGGTGTACCGATGTTGGAGCAGGATATCGCCGAACGCCGACCGTCCTATCGTAATTACATTCTCAGCACCAGTTCCTTCATTCCGAGGCGGCCCAGGAGTCTGTCGCCATGAAAACGCCCTCTATTCGGCTGTCTTTTCTTGCCATCCTGATGTCCGTTTGTGCGGCGGCCCATTCCACAACTTCCTCGCAGCCCCGAAATGATGACTGGAATTTCACGGTGTACCTAGACGATGATGCTGTCGGCCAGCATCGTTTTGCGCTGAGTGAGTCGGAGTCCATGCGCAAGCTGCGCAGTGAGGCACGCTTCACCATCAAGCTGTTGATGATCAAGGCCTACAGTTATGCCCACGAAGCCAGCGAAACCTGGCAAGGTGATTGCCTGCGAGAAATCCAGGCGAAGACCGATGACAATGGCGACCGCTCGTCGCTGCTTGGTAACGAAAGTAATGGCCGCTTTGAGCTTAAGAAGGGCAAGACGACCGAAACCCTGCCAGCCTGCATCATGACCTTTGCCTACTGGAATCCGCTGATACTGAAGCAAAGTCGCTTGCTCAACCCGCAAACCGGTGAATATTCACAGGTTAGTATTCAGCCAAAAGGGCGCGAAACGGTTCCGGTTCGCGGAAAGCCCGTGAGTGCGGATCGGTACCATCTGGATGCCGGCAAGTTCCAGATCGACCTCTGGTATGCCGATGGCGAGCGTTGGGTGGCGCTCGACTCGACACTGGAGAATGGCAGCAAGTTGCGTTATCGGATTGAATGAGGAATTTGCCATGAACCTCTCGAAAAGCATTCATCGCTCCCTCAGCGCCCTGGGGGTTTTCCTCCTGACGGCCTGCTCATCGCCGTCGATGCCTCCTATCACTGTCGTACCAAAGGTGGATCTGCCTCGATTCATGGGCGACTGGTATGTCATCGCCAATATCCCGACCTTCATCGAGAAGGGTGCGCATAATGCAATGGAGTCCTACCGGCAAAATGCGGATGGCAGCATTGCCACGACCTTCACCTATCGGCAGGACAGTTTCAACGGCCCCCTGAAGCGCTACGAGCCGACCGGCTTCGTTCAGGACAAGAACAGCAATGCCATTTGGGGCATGCGCTTTGTCTGGCCGATCAAGGCAGACTACCGCATCGTCTATCTCGACCCGGACTACACCCAGACCATTATCGGCCGCGAGGCGCGTGACTATGTCTGGATAATGGCGCGGACACCCAGCATTTCGGAGGCCGATTACCAGCGATTACTGGCCTTGCTAGGACGCGAAGGCTACGATGTAACGCAGATTAGGAAAGTCCCTCAACAATGGTAGAACCGCCCTTTCGCTCTGGTGCTAGCTCCCCCCAGAACAAGCCCCCTTCAAAACCCATGCATTGGTCGGTCACTCTGATCCGCTGGTTCGATAACGAAGCGGGCGAATTGCCCGATGATGGCCAAAACAGGAAGCTGGACTGGCTGCGCACGCTTCCCTTCATTGCCCTCCATCTCGCCTGTCTGGCCGTATTCTGGGTGGGTATCAGCCCGGTTGCTATAGCCGTGGCGCTGGGACTTTATGCGCTGAGGATGTTTGCAATCACCGGTTTTTATCATCGTTACTTCTCGCACAGGGCCTTTCGCACGTCGCGACCGATGCAATTTATGTTTGCTCTGGTCGGGGCGTCTGCCGTGCAGCGAGGTCCCATCTGGTGGGCGTCCCATCATCGGCATCATCATGTGCATTCCGATCATGACCCGGATGTGCACTCTCCCGTGCGCCATGGTTTTTTGTGGAGTCATATGGGCTGGTTTCTGTGCCGGGTAAATTTCCGTACCCGCGCCGAACTGGTGAAGGATTGGCTGAAATTTCCCGAATTGCGATTCCTGGATCGCTACGATGTCGTGGCGCCCATGTTACTGGCGCTCAGCCTCTATGGGCTCGGCGAGCTGATTGAGCAATTCAGGCCGAGTTGGGGCACCAATGGCCCGCAACTGCTGGTCTGGGGTTTCGTGATATCGACCATCATGCTTTACCACGCCACTTTCATGGTGAATTCCCTGGCCCATGTCTGGGGGTCTCGTCGCTACGCCACCCGGGATGCCAGCCGCAACAATCCTGTTATTGCGCTGTTCACGCTGGGTGAGGGCTGGCACAACAACCATCATCACTACCCCGCTGCGGCTCGTCAGGGGTTTTTCTGGTGGGAGTTTGACCCCACCTATTACGCACTGCGAGTCATGGCAACACTCGGTCTGGTCTGGGATCTCAAGCCTCTGCCCGCCTCGCTGAGACATGCCCGGCGCAATCCGGAGTCGACTTCAACCAGCCGCCTGGGGTCCAACCGATGAAGATCGCCATTGTCGGCAGCGGCGTTTCGGGTCTGGTGGCTGCCTACAAACTGGCTCCTCTGCATGACATCACGGTGTTCGAGGCCAATGACTACATAGGCGGCCATACTCAGACCCATGACATCGAGCTGAATGGCCACCATTGGTCGATCGACACCGGGTTTATCGTCTTCAACGACTGGACCTATCCCGAATTCATCCGGCTGATGGATGAACTGGGTGTCGCTTCGCAACCCAGCGCCATGAGTTTCAGTGTCCGCTGCGAGAAGACCGGACTTGAATACAACGGCACCTCGCTGAACACCCTGTTTGCCCAGCGTCGCAATCTGGTGTCGCCCAGCTTTTACCGGATGATCTTCGACATTCTGCGGTTCAACCGGGAAGCCCCCGGCTTTCTGGAAACCGGCGATGACCATATCCGTTTGGGCGACTATCTGTCGAAAAATGGCTACCGTCAGGAATTCCGCGACCATTACATCATCCCGATGGGCGCGGCCATCTGGTCGGCAGCGCCGGGCGATATGCTGGACTTTCCGGCCCGCTATTTCATCCGCTTTTTCCATAACCACGGGATGTTGAGTGTGGACGAACGCCCGCAATGGCGTGTCATTCGTGGCGGGTCCAGTCAATATGTCGGCCCGTTGACGGCAGCTTTTCGTGACCGGATTCGCCTCAGCTCGCCCGTCAACCGGATTCGCCGGGAGCCGGTCGGCGTCTGGCTGGAAACCCCAAACTCTCCGGCAGCGCATTTCGACGCCGTGGTGCTGGCCTGTCACAGTGACCAGGCACTGGCCATGCTGGAGACACCGACCCCGGCAGAGCATGAGATTCTGGGCGCTATTCCTTATCAGGAAAATGAAGCCGTTTTGCATACGGATGCCTCGGTGCTTCCCAAATCCCGACTGGCCTGGGCGGCCTGGAATTACCACATCCCGCGTGAGTCACGTGACCGTGTCGCCGTGACTTACGACATGAATATCCTGCAGGGACTGGATGCACCCGAGACCTTCTGCGTCAGCCTCAATTATGCGGAGACCATTGACCCAAATCGCATCCTCAAACGGCTGACCTATCATCATCCGGCCTATACGCCGGCGGGCATTGCTGCCCAGCAACGGCATGGCGAGATCAGCGGGGTCAACCGCACCTATTACGCCGGCGCCTACTGGGGATTCGGCTTTCACGAGGATGGTGTCAAAAGCGGACTGCGAGCCGCCGCCCAAATCAGCGCCGGGTAAATCATGCACAGCGGACTGTATGTGGGGCAGCTCCGACATCGTCGTTTTCTGCCACGTCCGCATTATTTCCGCTATGGCCTGTTCATGGTCTACCTGGATCTGGCCGAACTGGACAGCGTATTCGCGGGCCGCTGGTTCTGGTCGACCCAAGGCCCCAACCTCGCCTGGTTCCGGCGATCCGACTATCTGGGTGACCCCGCCATTTCCCTGGATGAAGCCGTGCGGTCGCGAGTCGAAAGTGACACCGGGCAGCGTCCACAAGGCCCCATCCGCATGCTGACGCACCTCCGCTATTTCGGCTACGGGTTCAACCCGGTCACGTTCTATTACTGCCTTGACAGAGACGGGGACCGCGTCGAAACGGTGCTGGCGGAAATCACCAACACCCCATGGGATGAGAGACATAGTTATGTCCTGACGCCCGACCGGGATGAACCCCAGGGTCGGCATCATCGTTACCGTTTCCCCAAGCGGTTTCATGTGTCGCCGTTTTTCCCCATGGACATCGACTATGACTGGCGATTCTCGGAACCCGGAAACAAGCTGAACGTTCACATGCGCCTGGACCGTGAGGGCAGCAAGGTATTCGATGCAACGCTGGATCTTTCGCGCCGCGACATCACCTCCGCGAATCTCGCGTGGGCGTTGATACGCTTCCCGCTGATGACCGCTCAGGTCGTTACAGGCATCTATTGGCAAGCAGCCCGACTGTGGATGAAACGAATCCCCTTTTTCTCCCATCCCGGAAAGCCATCCACCGATAACACTGGAGCAAGACCCCCATGAAAAACTCCATCACGATCACCGCGAACAGCTTTTCCCGTGTTCGCCAGCCTGGCCGACTCAATGGTTGGGCGGCGTCGATGCTGCATCGCCAACTGGCTCAACTGCAGTCCGGAGAAATCATTCTGGCGGATGGCGATATCACCCGCTTTGGCCAGGTCAGCGAAGCATTTCCGGTTTCCGTCAGCATCGACGTCGAACACCCTTCGTTTTACGGCAACACCGTGTTCGGCGGCAGTCTGGGCGCGGCGGAGAGCTACATGTCCGGGGCGTGGCGTTGTTCCGATCTGGTCGGACTGGTCCGCATCCTCGTTCGCAACCGGCATGTTCTGGATGGCCTCGATGGCGGCCTCTCACTGGTGACTACGCCGATCAGGAAGTTGCTGCATGCCTGGAACCGCAATACCGAGGAAGGCAGCCAGCGCAACATCGCCGCACACTATGATCTGGGCAATGACTTCTTCCGCCTGTTTCTGGATGAAACCATGATGTATTCGTGCGCCCTGTTTGAGCGCCCGAAGATGTCGTTGAAGGAGGCCTCGATCGCCAAACTCGACCGCATCTGCCAACACTTGAATTTACAGCCTGGCGACCGCGTGGTCGAAATCGGCACCGGCTGGGGCGGTTTCGCCCTGCATGCGGCCACCCATTATGGCTGCCATGTCACCACGACCACGATTTCTGAAAGACAGCATCAATGGGCGGCGGAGAGTATCCGCGAGGCGGGCCTGCAGGACCGGATCACCCTGCTCAAGGAGGATTACCGCAAACTCGAAGGTCGCTATGACAAGCTGGTCTCGATCGAGATGATCGAAGCAGTTGGGCACCACTACTTCAAAACCTTCTTTCGCAAATGCGCCGATCTGCTGAAACCGGACGGCGTGATGCTGTTGCAAGCCATCACCATCAACGATCGTGAATATCGCCGTGCCCGCGACGAGGTGGATTTCATCAAGCGCCATATATTTCCGGGCAGTTGCATTCCTGCCATTTCAGCCTTGGTCGATGCGGCCACCCATGCGTCCGATCTGCAGCTAATCCAACTGGACGATATCGGCCCGCATTACGCCACGACCCTGCGTTGCTGGCGTGAAGCCTTCATGGCGCGCCTCGATGAAGTCCGCGCCCAGGGTTACTCGGAGCCCTTCATTCGGCTATGGGAATTCTATCTGGCCTACTGCGAAGGCGGCTTCGAGGAGCGGGCGCTGGGTGATGTGCACATGTTGATGGCCAAGCCCCTCTATCGAGGGGCATCTCGAAAAACCTCTGCCATCTGCGATGCTGAGGTAATATGAGGGCTATTCAAACTTGCCGGAACAGACCACATGAAAAAGCGTTCGGCGATCAAAAACGACCTGTTTGCGCCGCAGTTGCGGTAGGGAACCTCGAAAAACCATCCGTACATAGTTCGACAGGCTCAGCATGAACGGATATGTGCCTGTTTTATAGGGCGCGTTCGCGCTGAGCTTGTCGAAGCGCTGTTTTTAGAGATTCCCGGTAGAGGGTCTGGTGCACAACAAATTCCGCCGCGTTAAATCTGCTATTCAATAACCAAGAGAGATCATGAACATAAGAAAAATGAGGGGTGATTGGGCCCAAAAGAGCCTCATCTTCATCGGAGCCCTTTTGCTCTCTCTCAATGTGGCTGATGCCAAGTCCACCGTTAGTGCCAAACCGCACAATATTCTTTTTATTATCATGGATGATGTGGGTGTCGATCAGATGACATCCTTCGGTTACGGCGGAACGACTCCCGCTCCAATGCCGAATATGAATGTCATTGCCAATAACGGCGTCAGATTTAGAAACAACTGGTCATCGCCAGCATGCTCGCCAAGCCGAGCGATGTTCTTCGAAGGACGTTTTCCTGCGCGAAGCAATGTCTTTAATGCGATAGGGACATCTGATTTAGCGAATTCAATGGTTTCTCCGTACAACGTCACAACACCCAAACTCTTAAAGAAGAAAGGTTATCAAAGCGGTTTGTTTGGGAAGTTCCATCTTGCGACGCCCGGCAATGATCCCTATGGAAATGCCATGGTTTCAGCTCGGGGCTGGGATTTTTTTTACGGTTTTTCAGATGACACAGGGGATCCACAATCTATTGACGTGACAGCAGGTGGAGTCGGTGGCGACAATGGTAATGGGATCTCCTACAGATGCGGTTTTGTCCCTGGGGCTAACTACACAGGCGGCGCAGACTCTGGTGCATGCTATTTAGCGAATGGCTCTTGCACCAACATGAGTTCAACGAATCAATTGTATCCCCCGGGAAGACAGTGCCTGGAGAGTGGTGGGGTTCTGATGCCGAATGTCGCGTGCAGTGGTTCAGTTCCACCAAATATTGATTTTTCCTTGATGAACGGTCACTACGTCTCTCCGACAATCATTGATCGGAATGGTGTCGTTGAGAATCTTAAAACAACAGACAAGCGGTCACGTGCTTATCGTAGCAGTGGTCCGGTGGATGAGGCGATCAAATGGGTAAAGTCCATGCCTGAGGATACTCCGTGGATGGCTACTGTGAGCTTTCCGTCTGATCACACCCCGTTAGTCCCACCCCCCTATAAATTGCTTTCCACAAGCTCTCAATCTTTGGATGTCAATGGGTATGATTGCAGCAATACAAGCAATCAGCCGATCTTGAGCAATCAAATGATTGAGGCGATGGATACTGAAATTGGCAGGCTACTGATTTCGACAGGCTTGGCGACCAAAAATACTGATGGCTCCTTGATCTATCAGCCTGATAAAACCAACACAATGATTATTATTGTCGGTGACAATGGAACGCTCGGATCCGTTGTCAAAACTCCCTTTGACGGCAGTCGTGCAAAGGGGACGTCCTACCAGACAGGCGTATGGACTCCACTGTTTGTTGCAGGCCCACTCGTCAAGCAACCTAACAGAGACGTAGAAAGCATGACCAATATCGTGGATGTTTACCAACTCTTCGGTGAAATTGCGGGAATCGATGTACAAAAAACCGTCAAGTGGCCCATCGACTCCGTTGGGATGTTGCCCTATCTTAAGAATCCAAACAAGGCGGCCATACGAAAGATCAACTTTGCACAGTTCGATGAGAATATCCAAGCCAACGGCGCAATCAATCCGCCCTGTGTCAATTCAAGCAGCGCAGGCAGCAGCTGTATGAATATGCCCCCAACAAAGGGTGTGTGTAATGATAACGGCGGCGTATGGTGGGGGCCCGAAGCAACTGAATCAGATGATCCCGATCATCCCGGACCGGTGCCTTTAACCAGCTGCTGTGATGTCGCCGTGTGGAACCATGATAATGGCGGTGTCATCCCATATGTCAGCCCACAGGCAAATTTGGCTATCCGGAATAATGGCTATAAGAACGTTCGCACATATACAAGGGCATATGATTCATCAACTAATTCATGCGTGGACAAGCAGACCAACGAGTTATACAAAATCGACCAAGCCACTCCGACGCCAACTCTCGATTTGAATGGAACTGACCTCCTGGTAAATGGTGTTGATGCTCTGACTGCTGAGCAAAGGCGCAACTACTACGCATTGAATAACAAGTTAAATGCACTTTTGAACAACATCATAGAGTGCGAAGGTGATGGAAATCTCGACGGTTTAGTCGATAAAAAAGACGTAGAGGGCTATAAGCTCTATAGCAAAACAAGTGGCAACACCACTCCAAATGGTGGCGGTTTGTCGAGTTGGTTCGATTTCAACTACGATGGGCTAACCAATGATCAAGACCTTCAAATCATCATCGATAATCTTGGCAAGCACTGCAAATCTGGCACCAACGCAAATCATCCTAATGGTACAACTCTTCCCTGGGTGACAAGGCATTGATTGGAATTCGGGTGTTCGCCATGATCGGCCAAATCGTTTCATTATTACTAATATGGAAGCCCTAAATGTTCTTGGCACCGCCCTGGTGCCCTGTTCTTTCGACCCGCTCACCGGATTCTTTCGGGACGGCTGCTGTAACACGGATGACCATGATCTTGGCACTCATGTGATCTGTGCACGAGTCACGGATGAGTTTCTGCGATTCTCGCTGACGCGCGGGAATGACCTCGTCTCACCGCGACCGGAATTCAATTTCCCCGGCCTCAAGCCAGGAGATCGCTGGTGCCTTTGCGCCCTGCGCTGGAAAGAAGCCTATGACGCCAATGCCGCGCCTCGTGTTGTCCTAGAAAGCACACATGCCAAGGCCCTGGAAATCGTGACCCTGGAGCAGCTACAAAGCCACGCTTGGAGTAACTGAGATTTTTACCATCCCACCCCCCAACATTCTGCAAAAATCGAAACTGCCTGCCAAACCCCAGACATGGACTATCGCAAGGATCCCCTGAAGGCCCCAAACTTGATGGCCGAAGCGGAAAGTAAGCACTTCGCCGGCTTGAGTGGTGAGCACATCTGCGCGCTTTCTTCAATTGAACTAGCCTGTGGAACTCTCAGGACCCACCCTCCCCTGCATCGTGCTGAGAGATCTCAAATTAATCCTGAACCATTTCCGATCGAAATAGTCGGATTTCGCGGTTTACAAGTATCGCTACTTGCTGGCCATTGACCTGCCTCGAAACCTTTCGGCTCGGCAAATTCCGAGCTCACCATCTGGACATTTTTAATGAAACTACCAATTACCCTGTCAGCCTTGATCCTATCGGCCACCCTCACCGGTGTTGGTTTCGCAGCTGGCGGTCCGATGAATGAAGACCTTACATCGCTGGCCTTGCCCGCTCAAAAGGCTGTAGATGCAGGCAAGGCGGGTAATGCAGCGGTCTTCCAGGCCGAAGCAGAAGCAACGCTTGCCGAAGCACGCACCAAGCTGGATTCGGCCGCCCAACAGCGCATCAGCGGCAAGTTGAAGCGGGCGATCGATGCGGGTAAATCCGGAGATCTGTCCGCTGCCACCCAGCTTGTTGAAGAATCGATGCGGGATATGAAGAAGGCTGGCGCACCCAAGTTTGGGGGCGGTAGCTGATTCCAGCACATAGACCGTAAGAATTTAAACCCCTCATCGCCCTCCCAAAGGGCGATGTTTCAGGTTCGTATTGCTGAACTTGCCGAAGTCGCACCCCAAAACGCGGATATCGCGTCAGCAGCACCCTATGCCGCCGGATTTGTATTGCCCATCAAGATTAGCCTTCGGACTCACCCTCAACGGTCAGGTTTTGAAGCAACTCTGGCAGGGGGTTTATAACGGTATCCCTAACCACATCAAAGTTAATCTCAAAATAGCCGTGACCGACATGATTGCGCAGCCCTCGCATGCTTCGCCAAGGTACTTGTGAATGGGTCTGAGCGAACTGGGGTAGCTGTCCATCACCTTCGTTGCGGCTTCGCCGATGATGATGAGGTTCATGATAACGCCTTGCTTGCTGCGCTTGACTTCCGGGAAATCCTGCTTGGTCATACCCTCCGAAAAGCCACAGGCATCCAATGCTGCAGGCTGCATATGATCGGGGTAGTCAGGCAGTCGATTATCGCTCATACCTACTGCGCCTCCTCGAGTACCTTGGCGCGTTACTTCTGCGGCAGGGCCTCAGGTATCAGGATATCAACCTGGACACCCAGCAGCGTCTCCGAATGATCTTGCAAACCGCCCAGGTCGAAAAGGGTTGTACCGGGTAATGTATCAACCACCAGGTCAAGGTCACTTCCCTCATGATCGGTCGCGTGTAGCACCGAACCGAACAGGCGCGGGTTTGCGGTCCTGTAGCGTCTTGTCGCTTCCCTCACCGCAGCGCGCTTCATGTCAAGCAAAAGGGACGGTCGCATGGGGGATGCCGTTGAATCAAAGTTCATTATGAAGCGGTTTGGAGACCGAGGATGATGGTTTAGGGTATCGCTGTTTTCCCAAGGTTGGACAGCAGGATGAATCAAAAAAAACGGGAGAAGCGATATCCGAACAATCTGAATGAAGGGGCTTGGCCTCACTTGAAAACTCTTCAGCCCTCCTTTGCGTGGCCATATTGCTGCTACTCAAATGCACCCCCCAGAAGAACCGTTTCACATTACTTCTGCTGGTCAACAGCCACCATCTTGATATCCTCCACCAACCGGTCGATCCATTCCCGCTGGCTGTCCCAGCCACACATGAAGCGAGCGGCCCCATGACAGTCGCTGATGTAAAAGGACCAACCCAGGCGACGCAGGGCGTTGGCTTCTGATTCGGCCAGACGAATGAAGACGCCATTGGCCTGTCGCGGGAATGCTGGAATGATACCGATATCCGCCAGGCGGGATTCCAGATACTGAGCGCAATCATTGGCGTGACGAGCATTGCGCAGCCAGGCACCCGTCTCGATGAGACCCAGCAGAGGCGCAGTCATCAAGCGCATTTTTGAGGCGAGCTGGCCAGCCTGCTTGCAGCGATAGTCGAAGCCCCTGGCCAGATCGCGGTCAAAGAAGATGACCGTGTCCCCCAGTCCACCCCCGGTTTTCGAAGCGCCTAGGCTAAGCACGTCCACGCCGCATCTCCAGCTCAGGTCAGCCGGACTGAGTTTCTGCGACACCAGCGCATTCATGAAGCGGGCGCCATCGACATGGACTCGCATGCCCTGGTTTTTGGCCCATTGGGTCAATCGTTGCAATTCATTGGCGGCATACACGGTCCCGACCTCGGTGGATTGCGTCAGGCTCAGCACCGCTGGACGTGGAAAACGCAAGTCATGCCCTTCAAGCATCAGTGCCTTGGCCGACTCCAGACACAGCTTGCCCTGGTCACCGCCCCCAAGGAGCAAACGTGCCCCATGTGAAAAGAACCCCGGCGCGCCGCACTCGTCGGTTTCAACATGCGACCAGGGATGACAGATGACGGACTGATAGGGCTGACAGAGATGAGCCAGCGCCAGACTGTTAGCCGCCGTGCCGTTGAACACGAAAAAAACCTCGGCATCGTGAACAAACAGCGTGCGAATGGCATCGGCCGCCCTGGCGGTCCAGTCGTCAAACCCATAGGCTGGCGCACTGCCGGTATTGGCCCGGTTGAGATACTCCAGGGCTTCGGGGCAAAACCCGGACCAGTTGTCGCTGGCAAAAGAAGGATGATCCAGCCTATTCATTTCCATAATCAGGCAAAATTACGATAGAAAAGTAACCGCTGGCGACTGGTCAATAATAAAAATCTTCGTCACCCAACATCCATCGTCCATCACTCCCCCGTATGAGCAAGCCTACCCCCAATATTGTCCACGTCGTCAAGTCCCAGCAACAAGCACCGGCCAGCCGGGCACATACGCAGTTCAACAATCTCATCAAGAAAATCGACAAGCAGAAAAAGCAGCTGGCAGATTGGATCGCCACCGAATCACTTTATCGCAACAAAGTCGCCAAGGATTATGTGCCGCAACATACCCGTGTGGCCAATCTGAAAGCAGAACTGGCCCAATTGTTCGATCGGGCCCATGATGATGCCCGATTCAAGAAGCGGGATCGGGAAAAACTGTCTCACCTGATTATCTCGCTGGCCACCAGCGTGCTTGAAGAGCATGACCGGGAGGACATGAGAGCGCTTTTCGATAAATACAATGATGTCGATTTCGAGACCGAGCAGCGCGAGATGGATGAGGCCGAAGCCGATTTTCTTCGCGCCATGATGGACAGCCTGGGAGTCGAATTCGGCGATGACGTCGACCTGACTGACCCGGAGTCGATGACGGAAGCGCTGCAGCAAAAGATTCGCGAGGAGCAGGCTTCTCGATCCGCTTTCGAGGAGACCCAAAAGGCCCAGCGGAAAACCAGGAAGAAATCGGCCAAGCAGCTGGAGAAAGAAGCCAGACAAGAGGCGGAAGAGCAAAACATCAGCAAGTCCATTCAGGCGATTTACCGCAAGCTGGTGACCGAACTGCACCCAGACCGAGAAACCGATCCCGATGAACGCGCCAGGAAGACTGAGCTGATGCAGGCAGTCAATGCGGCCTATGAAAAGCGCGATCTGCTGCAGTTGCTGGAACTCCAGATCACCCTGGAACAAATTTCACCGGAACACATTGGTGCGATCACCGAGGATCGCATCAAGCATTACAACAAGGTACTGCGGGAACAATCCGCCGAACTGCAGCAGGAGCTTTCCCTCATCCAGAATCAGCTGAGAAGTCATTTCCAGCTGCCCTACTACATACCGCTGACGCCAAAGGACATCATCAACCGACTCAATGGCGACATAGTCGAGCTGAAACAGGTGGCTCAATCCATCGACCATGACCTCAAGCGGTTGGCGGATTTTGATGTCATGAAACAGTGGGTAAAGAACTACAAGATCCCGCGACCCCGCCCGATGGATGACATGGATTTCCCGGGATTCAGGTTTTAGCGCCCGGGGAGATCACCCGATTCAATCCGGCGGCGGGACGCCCAATATCCAGCCCTCGACCTCGGCAACACCGGCCATGGCCGGGGACAGCGCGGGTTGCAGCCACTCCCTCAACTGTCCGTACTGATCGGCCTGCTGCAGCATGGCGGCGATGGTGAAGGCATCCTGCTGGTCTGGCGTTCTTTGCTGGGCAGGGAAGCGGCCTTTCCAGAGTGAAGGATAGGCCTCGACCAGCACCGATCTGCCTGGCGAGACGGCCCAGCCATCGAAGGGCCAACACTGCAGCCGAACACCCAGCTGCTGTCGCAGATAACGCAACCACGGCAGACCGGCATGGGTGGATTTGGCGACTGAACCGGGAACGTCAAAATGGAAGACCGACTTGGCCCCGCAGCGCTCCTCCGTCAGTCGGCGCCAACGTGACGAGCCCATCCGCTCGGCACCGCGTCCAGCGGATCCATTCCGAATAAAATCCACATACCTGTTCTTTGCATCCGTCGGCCAGTGCGCCTGAAAATCATCAAGAAAAGACGGCCAATCGGGTGGCAGATGATGCACCTCGAAATAGCGCAGCGGAAACGAAAACCCATGATCGATTCCTACCAGCGCCGGCTCGCTCTCGGCTAGGGTTATGGCCAGCCATTCGGCCAGGGCGGCGCGGGACCAATGCTTTCTGGGCCCCGGTGGAGTCAGTACCTCGACCGGTTCTTCCCGCAAGTTCGCTTCGTAAACCCGTAATCCCTTCAGACCTGAATAGGGCGTTTCGGCGCCGGAATAATCGATCCCGATATAACGCTGGAACAACGGTAATCTCGTCATACATGAAAGACTTCAGCAAATGCTCTCATCCCCGGGCATCGCTGGCCAGGGTCAGGGGAGTGTCGGTCGTTATCGGATTTTCTTCCAGGGCTGTTGCTGTTAGGTGTCAGAGCGCTGTTGGCTGACCCATATCAGCTGATCGGTTTGAATGCCGAAGCGCCTTGCCTTATCAAGCAGTTGAAGGCGCAATGCTTCGGGAAGTTGCTTGTCCCGAGATAATATCCAGAAATAATCCCGGCTTGGTCCCATCACCAGCGACCAGCGATAGTCTTTTTCATCCAACGCCACAACGTGGTATCCACCATAGAAGGGGCCAAAAAAGCTGACCTTGAGCGACCCCCGATCCTTGCCATCGGTGAACAACGCTCGACCCGTGGCCTGTTCCCATTCTCCCGATTTCGGATTAAAGCCACGATTGATGACCTCGATGCTGCCATCCGGCTTCCCACGATAACGGGCATTGACATCGGTCAGACCCCGTTCGAAGGAGTGATCCAAGCGGCCGATTTCATACCATAATCCCTCATATCGACCGACATCGAAGGGCGTAACGGCAGTAATACCTTGGGGTGGCTGGGTAGAGCAGCCATAGATGACCATGAGGCTCAGCCAGACTATCGCCAGTTTTGTCCAGCAGAGGCTTATGGACCGAAAGGTAGTGGGTGTCATGATTTTTATCTCCATAGGATGGTCACCAAAAACAGAGTAGCAGGATGGCCGGAGATAAACAGTCAGGTGACGTCCACGATCATTGCAAACCATCCAATGGCACCCACCGTCGGTTGCGTACAGTGACGCAACTACATGTACTCCCATCACATTCTGGTACTGATGATAAAAGACATAGTGAGCTTGCGGCCAACCCGAGGCTTCATGGACACTTGGCAAGCCGACATGAAGGCGAGTTTCCTGGTTTCCCTGATCGCCCTGCCCTGCTGCTTCGGCATTGCAACGGCATCAGGATTTCCCCCCATAGCGGGCATCATCAGCGCCATCGTTGGCGAGCTTCTCATCTCCCACATCAATGGCGTGCCGCTGGGTATTACCGGCCCCGCCGCCGGCTTGATCACTGTGCTCTACTCCACCATACAGACCCTGGGCCAGGGCGATCATTGGGCCGGGTATCGCTATGTCCTGGCAGCGGTTGTCACCTCGGTTGGACTGCAAATATTGCTGGCACTCTCCATGACTGGCCGAATCGTCGCCCTGATTCCCGCCGCCATCGGCATCAGCATCATCGCTCGCCAGGCCCATATCCTGTTGGGCACCCGGCCCGAGGCCGACACTGTCTGGCAAAGCCTGACGTAGCTTCCCGGCAGTCTGTTTTACTTCAACCCCCTTATCCTTCTGGTAGGCAGCATCGGTCTCGTCATTCTGTTCGCCTGGCCACTGCTCAGCCAGCATGGTTTGGGCCGCATGCCGGCACCAATTGTGGCCGTCGTCAGCGGAATCTTGCTGGGGCGGGTCTCCAACCTCGATACGACGATGCTCTATAGTTAAGACCGACGATGATGCGGGCCTTTTGCATCGGTAATCCCCCCTGAATTTGGCTGTGGTCAAAAGTAGAATTTCCGACACTGAGGAGGTTCTACATGAAGAAGTCGAGATTCACCGATAGCCAGATCATGGATGCGCTCAAGCGCGTTGAAGCCGG
>JBIIEQ010000039.1:0-31178 GCA_044237765.1 Methylococcaceae bacterium
CCAATACCGGTCTGGATCGTCCGACTCGGCAACCGACCGTTGCGTACCAGCCGACTCTTACCTTCAGCTGTCTTCTCGCCTTGGAACCGCTCCAGAAACGCGGCAACCTCTGCCTCAATGGCGGATGACAACAACCGCTGGGCGCCTTCCCGTAATAACTCGGTCAACGCATCGTGGACCACACCCGGCGTTCCTGGACTCTTTAACCGAGTCACCTTATCTTTACTCACGGCGTATTCACTCCTCTCGTAGGCATTGATGACCTTGAAGACCATCAAGAATACGCCGCCTCCATCAGCTGCTCATCCACAACTTTTGAGCATAACTCCCCGGAAACGCGCCGCCCGCCTTAGCGTAGGCATCTATCGACAGTTTGCCGAATGCCGTGACTACGGCTTCAAAGACCAGATCACCCGCTCCGGGCTCTCCATTCCCTCCAACATCACCGAAGGCATGGAACGCACAACCACCAAAGAAAAGGTAAGATACCTCGACATCGCCAGAAGCTCAGCCGCAGAACTCCGCAACCAGACTTACATTGGCCAAGAAATTTGCTACATCCCCAAGGAAATCGCCAAACACTGGATCAATAAGACCAAAGAAATCAGCGCAATGCTCGTCGGTCTGGAAAGAGCCCTCAAAGCAGCCAGGGACCAAGTGGACAATTGACAGTCGGCAGCTATCAGTGTGCAGTCATCAGTAGGCAGTCAAGAGATTGCGCTGGGCGCTGAGCGAGGATCAATGCGAGCGACTCACCACTGCAAACTGCCGTCTGACAACTGATAACTTCCCCTCCCCCCTGCCAACTGCCGTCAGATAACTGCCAACTTCCCACTGATAACTGCCAACTGCCAACTGCCGACTGACAACTGATAGCTAGTCTCTAATGATCACCGTCTCCCACCTCGGCAAAGCCTACAAACAATACCCCACCCGCTGGTCCCGCCTGGCCGAATGGCTGGACCCCCGCAACAAGCCTTACCATCAAAAGCATTGGGTGCTGCGAGACATCAGCTTCACCGTCCATCCCGGAGAGGCGGTCGGCATTATTGGCGTCAATGGCGCTGGCAAAAGTACTCTGCTCAAGATAATGACTGGGACGAACCAGCCCACCATGGGCAGAGTAGAAACCCATGGTCGGGTAGCCGCATTACTAGAATTGGGTATGGGATTTCATCCCGACTTTACCGGCCGACAAAATGCCTACATGGCTGGACAACTGCTTGGTTACCGAGTCGAAGAACTAACCGATTTGATGCCGCAGATCGAAGCCTTTGCTGAAATCGGCGAGTACATTGACCAGCCAGTCCGTATTTACTCCAGCGGCATGCAAGTAAGGCTGGCCTTTAGTGTGGCGACAGCCGTTCGACCAGACATTCTGATAGTGGATGAGGCGCTTTCAGTCGGGGATGCCTATTTCCAGCACAAGAGCTTTGCTCGCATTAGGGCGTTTCGTGATATGGGTACGACACTTGTTTTTGTGTCGCATAGTCCCGATGCCATTAAAACACTTTGTAATCGGGCTATCTTGCTTGATGGCGGTATTGTGGTTCGTGATGGGTCCCCGGCAACTGTTTTGGACTACTATAATGCCGCTATTGCCCGCCAGGAAGCAGAGAACAAAATTACACAAGAAGAGTTGCTGACTGGTAAAGCATCGACCCGCTCCGGGTCTGAAGAAGCGACCATCGAATCGGTGGAGCTCCTTTCTGATGGGCTTCCGGCGCGCGCAATTTTGAGCGGGGCATCGGTGACCCTTTCAGTAAAGGGAATTGCTCGAATGGACCTGGACGAGCTTACTGTTGGCATCTTGATTCGAGACCGACTGGGAAATGATGTATTTGGTACCAACACGTACCACCACGGATTGTCGAGGAAAAAGGTCATTTGTGGGCAGGAGTTTGTGGTGGACTTCCGCATTAGCGCTTACCTAGGAAGAGGCAGTTACAGTGTTAGTGTTGCACTGCATTCCAGTCACTCTCATGTAGAATCTAACTACGATTGGTGGGATCGTGCGCTGGTTTTTCAAGTCCTTCCGGGTGATCTGCCGTATTCTGTCGGCGTTCTCGATGTGCCCGTAAATCTCAGTTGGAGGGATGCGCTCCCCGCGAAATGACAAAGCTCCGTCAAGAAATTTCTGGCGGCCCAGGCAATCCCTATGCGAGAACCTTATAATTTAAAAAAATAATATTGTTATGACCTTCACCGGCTTGCTCAGAGTTAATGGATAATAGTGAATATCACGAATAATATGTTAGATGTAAGTGATTTCTATCGTAAATTTGAAGACATACACCGCGGTTCAAGAAAACTTATCAAGGATCGACAGGCTTTCTACCTGCCCTTAATCGAGCCACTTCAAAAGTACTATCCAGAATCAAGATTGATTGATCTCGGTTGTGGGCGCGGTGAATGGCTTGAGGTTTTGAGGGAAATCGGGTGCTCAGCGCAAGGCGTTGACCAAGATGCTTCCATGCTGTCCGCCTGCCGCGAGCTGAATCTAGATGTCAAAGAAGAAGACCTTTTGAGTTTTATGGATTCCCTGGAAGGTGAGTCATGCTATGCCGTGACTGGCTTTCATATTGCGGAACATTTGGATTTTGACCAATTGAGACAGTTAGCAGCAGAAGCATTTCGGCTAGTGAAGCCTGGAGGTCTTCTAATTTTGGAGACCCCAAATCCAGAAAACATATTGGTAGCAACGAGTGGGTTCTACATGGATCCTACACACACACGCCCAATTCCACCACACCTCCTAGCATTTGTTGCACAATATGCTGGCTTTGATTTAGTAGAAATTATAAGACCACTGGCAAGTCAGGCGGAACAAAACTCCGGAAAAATAAGTTCGCTTCTTGGTGTCTTGAATGGTGTTAGTCCCGACTATGCAATCTTGGCTCAAAAAAAAGGCCCTGAGATTCTCAAAGATAAAATTCTTGCTCATTTGAGCAATTTCTCAAGCCTTGATCTGCCGATTTTGGCAAATCAGTACGACCAGAAAATCGAGCAGAGCTTGCAGGCGGTCAGGGATCAAGTCGACGCGCTTAACGCGCAAGCAAATTTTACCGAACAGTCGCTAACGGCCATCTCGTCCCAATCGAACGATGACCAAATGAGACTAGTTAAAGCCGAGACTCAGCTGAAGGAGCGTGAATCGCTGTTGCGCACCTCTGACCAATGGGCGCAGGAACTCAGGGCGACGGCCACGGCGGCGCTGGCCAAGGTGGAGGACCTCCAGGATCAGCTGGAAGAGGCGAAGGATCGCGCCAAGGACTTTGAGCAGCGAGCGGCGCTAGCGGGAGAGAAGATCACTGGGCTGGAGCTGAAATCGGTGACGGCAGAGACTCAGCTGAAGGAGCGTGAATCGCTGTTGCGCACCTCTGACCAATGGGCGCAGGAACTCAGGGCGACGGCCACGGCGGCGCTGGCCAAGGTGGAGGACCTCCAGGGTCAGCTGGAAGAGGCGAAGGATCGCGCCAAGGACTTTGAGCAGCGAGCGGCGCTAGCGGGAGAGAAGATCACTGGGCTGGAGCTGAAATCTGTGACGGCAGAGACTCAGTTGAAGGAGCGTGAATCGCTGTTGCGCACCTCTGACCAATGGGCGCAGGAACTCAGGGCGACGGCCACGGCGGCGCTGGCCAAGGTGGAGGACCTCCAGGATCAGCTGGAAGAGGCGAAGGATCGCGCCAAGGACTTTGAGCAGCGAGCGGCGCTAGCGGGAGAGAAGATCACTGGGCTGGAGCTGAAATCGGTGACGGCAGAGACTCAGCTGAAGGAGCGTGAATCGCTGTTGCGCACCTCTGACCAATGGGCGCAGGAACTCAGGGCGACGGCCACGGCGGCGCTGGCCAAGGTGGAGGACCTCCAGGGTCAGCTGGAAGAGGCGAAGGATCGCGCCAAGGACTTTGAGCAGCGAGCGGCGCTAGCGGGAGAGAAGATCACTGGGCTGGAGCTGAAATCTGTGACGGCAGAGACTCAGTTGAAGGAGCGTGAATCGCTGTTGCGCACCTCTGACCAATGGGCGCAGGAACTCAGGGCGACGGCCACGGCGGCGCTGGCCAAGGTGGAGGACCTCCAGGGTCAGCTGGAAGAGCGGGAATTGCTGTTGCACGCCTCGGAGCAATCAATCCAGGAACTTACAAAGAACCTAGACATAGTATCGCAACAATTACTGAATCATCAGGCGAAACTGGAACTTGAGCAGCAAAAAAATGAGGGATTAGAGGAAAGTATCCGTTCTCTTGATAAAGATAAAAAATATCTGGAAGAGAAAATCAGCGAAAAAGAATTATTGGCGTCAGAGCAGACTGATGAGATCAGAAGACTTGAAATCACAATGTTAGAAATTGAAAACCAGCTAAAAACTTCCAAGGAAGAAGCGCTGGCGTTAGAGAAGGCTGCTGAAGCACTCATCAATGAAATTGCAAAAGACCAACAACACTTGCAGCAACAAAATATCCAGCTAGAGAACTTGGAGAGAAATCATAAAGAGAACGCTCAGTTGCTTATGGAAGCAGAAAATAAAATTGCCACGCTGGAGGCCAAGCTCGTAGAGTCTCAGCAAACCCTTTATGACAAGGAGCAGACCATTTCGGAGCAGCAGGCCACCCAGGCACGACAGAATAGAGAAGCGCAAGAGTTAAACCAATGGGCGCAGGAGTTGCATGAACTTGTTCTGAAGCACCCCGCAGAGATTAATGGCTACAAAACGGAGATTAAATCGCTAAAAAAAACACTCTCATGGAGACTGACATGGCCGCTCAGAGGCATGAAAAGAGTGATTATGTTTGTGATAAAGCAGATCGCCCGTGTGCCATACCTAATAGGGCGACTAATACATGGGCTTCTGGTTAGGCCTGTATTAGCGATCTTGCTTTGGCCTTTACATAAAATTGCACCACTAAAACGCTTGGTCAAAGGGTTGGTAGAGCAACATCCAAAACTAAAGCGATTCGCCATGAAAGTGATAGGGCGACAAATAATCGCGAAAATGCCAGTCCATGGTCATGAGGCGCGGCCAGATGAAGTACAAGAGCAAAATCCGCTACTTGCCAATTTAACACCACGAGCGCGTTCAATCTATGCCCAACTATCAGCGCTGTCTGAACCACCAGAGTTACAAAATACGCAGGGTTCCTCGGCTTATGAAAAAGTGGAGTACGCGGGTGAGCTTCAAGTTATTTCAAGCCCACAACGGATGAAAACGGGGGAAATTATCTGGATAGATGTCAGTGTCGAAAATAAGTCAGCGACTAACTGGAGCGCTGAGGGTATGCATCCAATAAGGCTTACCTATCGTTGGATTGATGAAAACGAAAATTTTGTTGAGAGTGAGCCACAGCGAACAGCCATAGTGACAGGCTCTATTAAGCCCAACGAGACATTTAGGACCCATCTTCTAATTCAAGCGCCGTTCCTGGCTGGGAAATGGACATTGCTGCCTACCCTCGTGCAAGAAGGAGTCTGTTGGTTTGATCAACAACAGGAGTTTGAAAACCAACGAGTAACAGTGACAGTGGGGGAGGCGAACTAATGAGGAAAAGAAAAAATAAGTCAGCGGTCAAACCAGCGCACGGGAAAAACACCAGGAGGGAATCCGGACCAGTGATCGCCCCGGCAAACAACAGGAGAAAATTAAGGATCGTCGTCGACATGCAGGCAGTCCAAGGCACGCTGGGACCTGACACTATGCATGATTATACGATGGGTCTGGCGCAATCGATGGCAGAAACCCGAGGCGATCATGACCTGTATCTGCTGCTTAATGCCAATCTCAAGCCAAGTCCCGAGAGCATGCGGAGGCAATTTCAGGGCATACTCCCCAAGGAGAATATTCTGTGCTGGTATCCGCCATGGCCAACCCATCTAAATGACGTAAGTAACAGAAGCCGCCATGCCCTCGCAGAACGTATACGGGAGGCTTTTATTGGTGAATTGAACCCGGACATAGTGGTTATAACTGGGTTTTTTAATGGGTTGGATAGGGACTACATTACTAGCATTGGTGAATTGGAAATGCACTACCCAGTGGTAGTGGCAATCTCGCACATCCCGGAGCCGTGGAGTGAGAACCATATAGAGTATATATGCAAGCAGTTAAGACGACTCAGGAAGGCTTGCCGTATTTTAGCCTTGCCGCCGCTGGATAAATCAGAGCTGGTTCATCGGTTTGCATTACCCGAGGAAAAAATAATTGAGGGGGACGATTATGCAAATCTCGATCTTGCGCAGAAACAGTCGCAGGGGAAAACTCTAGTCTCGCTTCTTGAGGGTATTGTTAGAGACGGGGTATCAAGCCAACATAATACGGCAAAGATAGAAAGCCGACCTCGCATGGCGTACGTCTCGCCCTTGCCTCCTGAGGCTAGCGGTATAGCTGACTACAGCGCCGAGCTCCTCCCCGCATTATCAAAATATTATGACATCGACGTGATCGTAAGTCAGGATGCAATCGCGGACGAATGGATTCAGGAGAATTGCGGAGTGCGTTCGGTGGCATGGTTCAGGCAAAACCATCAGGATTATGCGCGGGTCGTTTACCATTTTGGTAACTCCCCATTTCACCAGCACATGTTCGACCTCTTGTCACAGATACCCGGTGTGGTGGTGCTTCATGACTTTTTCCTTGGGGACATACAATTTTATCGGGAGTCGCATTTAAAGATTACAAATGTGTTTTCAAATGCATTATATTATTCTCATGGTTACATAGCTTTGGTAGAAAGGGGTTTAATTAAAAACGATAGCTTAATAGTGGAGAGGTACCCTGCTAATTTAGAGGTTATTCGACAGGCAAGGGGTGTCATTGTGCATTCGGAACATGCGCGTGAGCTTGCGTCAAAATTCTACAGTCAAATAACAGGGGAGGCTTGGCGGGTTCTTCCCCTCCTCAGAGCGCCCCATGAATTCAACGGCGATAGAACGCGGGCCAAGCGGTTGCTTGGATTTGAGGCAGATGACTTTCTGGTGTGCAGCTTTGGAAGGATAGGTGCGAATAAGATTAACCATACACTCCTTGACGCTTGGGAGTTAACAACGCTGGCGGACAAAGCTAATGTGTGGTTGGTTTTTGTAGGAGAAAATCCCCCTGGGCCCTACGGGGAAGCTATTATAAAGAAGATAAATAATTCAGGAAAAGGTCGGATTCTGATTGCGGGGCATGTTGAGCAGGAAAAATATCGACTTTACTTGCAGGCATCTGATGTGGCAGTTCAACTCAGGGACAAAAGTCGTGGAGAAACATCCGCCGCCGTACTTGATTGCTTGAATTATGGAATACCGACCATTGTTAATGCAAATGGATCCCTTAAGGAAATACCATCCAATGTTGTAATAAAGGTGCCAGATGAGATTGTGATATATCAACTGGTGAAAGCGCTTGATGAGATAGTGAAGGATCCAAAAGAGAGGCAGAGGTTATCAGTTGCAGCAAGGCGGGAGATAGAAAAGGATCACCTACCTAACCATTGTGCACGATTAACCGCCGATGCAATCGAGGGGTTCTACTCAAAATCGAAGGCTGGCTCGCATGCCGTGATCAACGCACTTCCCGAAATCTCATTGGCATCCCTTAGCGAATGGGAAAAACTCGAATATTCTAAATTAATTGCTAAGAACTTTCCGATAAGCTCGGGAAGCAAGAAACTTTTGTTGGATGTGACTATTACCTGTCAAGATGACTACAAAACAGGAATTCAGCGAGTGGTTCGTGCACTCACAGAAAATCTGATTAGGTCACCACCGATAGGATATAGAGTAGAGCCAATTTATTTGAGAAAAGACTGCAATGAATTAACTTATTGTTATGCCCGAGAATGGGTATGTAAGTCCTTATCAATACCTACTCCTGCCTCGGAAAATGATAGGGTTGAGTTTCGTATGGGTGATCAACTGCTGATTATTGATTACACTGGAGGAGATGCAGTTTGTTCAGAGCAGGAGAAAATATTTGAATTAATCAAGAGGTCTGGTGGATCGGTGCATTTTGTAGTGTATGATCTACTGCCTATTCTCATGCCAGAATTCTTTCCTGTAGATGTCGGATTTGAGAATTGGCTGGGGACAGTTTCTCGAGTAGCTGATAGCGCCCTATGTATATCGCAATCAGTTGCCGAAGACTTAAAGGACTGGGTCGAAAAATTCAAACCCGACCGGCTAAATCCAATAAGGATTGAATGGTTCCACTTGGGTGCGGATATGGATAATAGCATCCCCACGCGTGGTGTGCCGCCTGAGGCCGCTGAAGTGCTAAGACAGCTCGATAATGCACCAAGCTTCTTAATGGTGGGTACAATTGAACCAAGAAAGGGCTACATGCAAGCCATAGAGGCTTTCAGCTTGCTATGGGATCAGGGGGTTGAAGTCAACCTAGTCATCGCCGGCAAGGAAGGATGGCAGGCCTTACCGGACGATATGAGACGAACAATACCGGCCATTATCGATCGGCTGCGCTCGCATCCACAGCGGGGAAAGCGCTTCATCTGGCTGGAGGGGATAAGCGATGAATACCTAGACATGGTGTATAATCATTCTTGGTGTTTGGTTGTAGCATCCGAGGGTGAGGGATTCGGGCTCCCGCTCATAGAAGCCGCGCAAAGAGGACTGCCTGTGTTGGCGAGGAACATTCCTGTATTCAGAGAGGTCGCGAGTGAGCATGCCTGCTACTTCAAAGGCGATACCCCAGAAGACCTCGCCGAAGCAGTGAAAGCTTGGCTGCCGAACGCCCAGCAGCACCAGCTGAGTGCGCAGAAAAACCCCATGCCATGGCAAACATGGGCCCAAGCAACGGAGCAGTTAAAGGCTAGGTTGATGCTATCATGATATGGGGCTTACAAAGAAATCTCGGGAATTATACATGGAGTAATATTCTGAGAAAAGGCATTATTGATGTAGTCGGGTAAAGAAATTATTATCGTTTTGGTGAATGGAAATTAGTGGGAAACATATGAAGACTGAAATTAAAATATGCAAAATATCAGCGTTGGGTGCAATAGTTCTTGCCCTTTCAGCATGTGAGCAATCGAGCGATTCAACTTCTGAAGGAAAAATAGAAACCGGGTCTAATTCAGTAGTGGTGCCTTCTCAGCCTAAGGCGACCACGCCGTCAGTGACTCCCTCTAAAGCCCCGCAGGCTCCCGCAGGTGCAACACCGGTAAGTAAGCCCCCAACAGATCCATTGGCCCCAAGGTACGAGGCAACACTTGAGCAGGGCATAGATTTCAGGAAGCCAGGGTACCCCACTTTTATAAAGAAAGTAGAGGGGGTGTCTGGCCTTGGTCCTAATCCTCGCTGGAGTGAAGGAAATATAACCAAGATTATTTTCAATGAAAACCTTCCGGATAATTTTAAGCTTGAAATAGATGCTCTGGGTTATGGGCCTAATATTGGGAAAAACGTGGTTGTGAAAGTTGGTGATGAAGAAAGGAGTTTTACTTTAGGATTGAATGACAAATATCAAAAATATAGTTTGTCTTTTGATAATGGTCGCAATGCTAACGGCGTTGAATTTATCATCCCGGAGCCCATATCGCCATCAGAATTTACTAAAGGGGTAAGTGGTGATCCCCGTAAGATTGGTATATCTTTTGCCAGCATAAAAATTATGAAAATAAACTGAATGCCATTGGCGGTATATATATAAGGAAGATATTATGCCTTTGTGGGCACCTCTGTTCGGGGGTATTCCTAGTGAGTATAGTGAATATTATCTTTATTCAATATTTCACATACTGTGCATGCACATTATTTTAGTTAGGCTCATTTTTGCGCAACTGGTATAATTCATTCAGCAAAAACAAGATCGCCTAGTTGTAAATACAAATGTCAGCCGCGCTAGCGGCGGGACCGGGATTATTTTCTAGACCCCCAGAAGGGCCAGGGCCGGGAGGCTTGCCGGTGGTTGACGTGGTGGTGACGTACGAAGGCTATCTGCAAGGTGACTCGTAAGCCCTAGTGTAACGTCCTCGACATAGGTTTAGTAATGCTATCATCGGCCCATGAGAAAGCCGATGACCCTGGAACTGATGGAGGGTGACCGAGCGACTCTGAACCGTTGGGTGAAGAGTCGGGCGGTCAGTGATAAACAACGCTTGCGGGTGCGTATCGTGCTGATGACGGCGGATGGCTGTTCCACCCAGTCGATCATGCAGACGCTCAAGCTCAGCAATCCCACGCTGAACCTTTGGCGCCGACGCTATATTGAGTGTGGCGTTGAGGGGCTAAAGAAAGGCAAGACACGCCCCTCACGGGTGCCGGCGTTACCAGTGGAAAAGGTCCAGGAAGTGTTGACGCTGACCTTGAGCGGCAAACCCGTGGCTGCCACGCACTGGAGTTGTCGCACCATGGCAAAGCACGTGGGAATATCCAGGATGGCGGTCCATGGCATCTGGCGGGAACATCGCCTGAAGCCGCACCTCGTCAAGGGCTTCAAGGTATCGAACGACCCGCTGTTCGAGGAGAAGTTGCGGGATGTGATCGGGCTGTATCTCAACCCACCGGAGAAAGCCATCGTGTTCTCGGTCGATGAGAAAAGTCAGATACAGGCATTAGACCGCACCCAGCCCGGCCTGCCGATGAAGCCAGGTAGAAATGGCACCCTGACCCACGACTACAAACGTCACGGGACCACGACCTTGTTCGCCGCTCTCAATGTCCACGAAGGGACGGTTATCGGCGAGTGCCTACCCAAGCATCGCCATGACGAATTCCTGCGATTCCTGAAAAAACTCGACCGACAGACCGACAAAGCCTTGGCCGTGCATGTGATCGTCGACAACTATGCTACCCACAAGCACGCCAACGTGAATGAATGGCTGGAGCGGAATCCTCGTTTCCATCTGCACTTTACGCCGACCTCAGCCTCCTGGGTCAATCTGGTCGAGCGCTTCTTCAGGGATATCACGGAAGAGCGCATCCGCCGGGGCGTCTTTCACAGCGTCGACGACTTGAAGACAGCGATCATGGATTACCTGGAGCACCATAATGCTGATCCAAAGCCCTATCAGTGGACGGCCAAACCCGATACGATTTTGGCCAAAGTCGCCAAAGCTAAAGATACGTTGGGGACATTACACTAGAATCATCTGAGAACCTCGTTCGGCGACCTTGTTCTCGCTGAACGGGTGACTGGAACGGCTGGGGCGCCGAAAGCATTAACCGTCTCGCAAAATGGGCGCTTTTCGTTTCGAGTGGAACTGGGTATAGGCTGATGCCATTGAATCACGCTTGTTGAGGTCACGTTCTGATGGATAACACGTTGTTGTTCAAGTCACCCTTGGGTCTCAAGACCCCTTAGCAGGTGTCTGATAACCGCTTTGCGACGGAGCAGGGTGAGATTCACTTTGATCTGACCTGTGACACGAAGTGTCTGGACTGTCCGGCCTGCACCCATGCGCAGCATCCGATCCATGATCGGGCGCAGAAGACTTGGCAACATCTGCATTTCTTTCAGTACAAGGCTTTTCTGCATGCTTCCGTACCGCGGGTGAAGTGTGGGCTCTGCGGCAAGGTCACTCAGGTGAACGTGCCCTGGGCGCGTCCTGGGACTGGTTTTACCCTGCTGATTGATGCCCTAGTGCTGACCTTGGCCAAGAAGCTGCCGGTATCGGCGATTGCCCAGATGTTCGGGGTGTCGAATAACCGTATCTGGCGAGCGATCAATGTCCATGTGGAGGCGGCTCGTGCCAAGACGTCTTATGCCGACGTAAAAGCCCTGGGCGTCGATGAGAAATTTGTCGGTCGCCGTCTGGGCTATCTAACGATCTTTCATGACCCACTGGGCATTCGCACGATCGGCACGGTTAGAGTCGCAAGGCCGATGCCTTTGCCACCTTCAAGGATGACTTCATCGCTCATCAGGGGCTGCCCGAGGCCATTGGGTTCACTACCATGGATATGTCCCGGGCCTTTCAGTCCGGAGCACGGAACCAGTTCCCCAGCGCCGAGCTGTGTTTTGATGCCTTTCATGTCGCTCAAATTAGTCCATGACGCGATGGATCAAGTCCGTCGGAGCGAGGTCAAGCAAGACGCGTCGCTCAAGGGCATCCGCTGGGCACTGCTCAAGCCCGCCAAGGACTGGTCCTTCCAGCAGATCACGGATATGCACTGGCTCCAACGCTCAGGCCTGAAGACCGCCCGGGCCTGGCGCATGAAAGAGCGCTACAAGGAGATTCATCAGCGCTACCGGACTGGTGAAGATCCCGAGCCCTTGCTTCGATCCTGGATTTCCTGGGCCCGACGCAGTCGGCTGGAACCCTTCAAACGCTTGGGCAACACCCTGAAGGCTCATCTGCCTGGCATCCTGGCCGCTTATCGTCTCGGTGCCATCAATGCCGTGGCTGAAAACATCAACAGCCAAATTCAGGCCGCCATCGTCAGAGCCCGAGGCTTTCAGTCCCTCAGCGGTCCCTTCTTAACCAGTGGGCTCAACGCACCCTTTTGCAGGGCCGGCTCAAAAACCAAGTGCAACACCTCGACCGTGTATGGTGTTGCGATGGGAAAATCTTATGAACATTTGAGCCGGAAGAACGGGCCACTGTGATGCTGATGGGACGTGTGGGTTCCACTGTCCGAGCGATTGCCAGAGCGTTGAATAGATCGCCGAGTACGATCAGTCGTGAAATTGTTAGGCACCGTACAGATGGCCAACCTTACGATGCTGCCCAAGCGGGGAACCGGGCGCGGCCCAGGCGATTTCATTGCCGCAAGCCCCCCAAGCTTGGCCAGGACACGATTCTGTTTGGCGTGGTCGATTATTTTCTTCGGCAAGGCTGGTCGCCCGAACAAATTACGGGCACGATGAAATGTCTTTATCCCCATCAACGCGAGAAGCGGGTGTCTCACGAGACGATCTACAACGCGCTCTACGTCATGCCGAAAGGCGAGCTTCGTACCGAGCTGCTGGGTTGTCTGCGCCAAAGGCGTCGGGTTCGGCGACCTCGGGCTCGGGGTGAGGATCGGCGGGGTCAGATCCAGAACATGACCTCCTTGCACGTGCGCCCTCCTGAGGTTGAGGACCGCCTCATACCCGGGCATTGGGAAGGCGACCTGATCAAAGGCGCTTTCAACCGATCAGCGGTGGGGACACTGGTGGAGAGGACCAGTCGCCTGGTGATGTTGGTGTGGGTTGAGAATGCGTCTGCCATGGCAGCCCTTGAGGGCTTCACTCGTGTGCTTAACGGCGTCCCTGAACCCATGCGCAAGACGTTGACCTATGACCAAGGCAAAAAGATGAGTGAGCATAAGCGCCTCACTGAAATGACCGGCGTCTCGGTTTTCTTTGCCGACCCACACAGCCCGTGGCAGCGCGGTAGCAACGAAAACACCAATGGACTCTTGCGGGGGTACCTGCCCAAGGGCACTGACTTGTCCGGGTTCACCCAAGACGACCTCAATGCTATTCCTTGGAAACTGAACAACCGACCCCGCAAAATCCATGGGTACAGGACGCCTCTGCAGGTCTACAACGACATGCTGCAAATGTTCCAGACGTCGGAGGTTGTGCTTCATTAACCCGTGTTACAACTGGTTCTGGTAACCGCCCAGAATTGTGAGAGAACAAGATCTTAGTTAAAAAAATCCTATATGTGCAATGTAGAAAAGTCGGAAGGAGTAATTCTTAGATGCAAATTGTGATACCAATGTCAGGATTTGGTGAACGATTCCGTCGTGCAGGGTACGGCGTCCCAAAACCGTTGATCGAGATAGATGGTAAACCCATAATAGCCCATGTAATTGATATGTTTGAAGGGGAGGCGGATTTCCTATTTATCTGTAATCAGGAGCATCTTGATAATCGCAGATACAATATGGAAGATATTCTGCGTAAACACTGTCCGACAGGTAAAGTGCTAGGGATTTCATCGCACAAGCTCGGTCCGATATATGCGGTCAGGCAAGCCTTGGATTGGCTTGATATGGAAAAACCAGTTATTGTGAATTACTGCGATTTCACTTGCTACTGGGATTACTCAAACTTTAAAGAATTTGTGTTGACAACCCGCTGTGATGGGGCAATTCCTGCGTACAAGGGGTTCCATCCACACACGTTAGGCAGTACCAATTATGCTTACATGCAAGAAGCAGACGGCTGGGTTTTAGATATTCAAGAAAAGAAACCCTACACAGATAATCGAATGGAAGAGTATGCATCGAGTGGAACCTACTACTTTGCTACAGGAAGTCTTATGGAAGAGGCTTTCAGAAAAACGATGGAACAAGAGCTTTCAATTGGTGGAGAGTACTACGTAAGTCTGGCATATAAGAGTATCCTGAAAGCCAATGGCCGGGTGGCGGTATACCCGCTGCAACATTTCATGCAATGGGGTACCCCCGAAGACGTGGCAGAGTACCTCGGCTGGTCAGAAGCGTTTCGTGGGTTGGCAAAGCCGCTTGACAGACCCGTTAAAAAGCAAGGATCAATCGTTATCCCCATGGCGGGTATGGGGCAGCGATTTGCAGATGAAGGATACGCACTCACAAAGCCATTAATTCCGGTTTCGGGCAAGCCAATGGTGCTACAAGCGACCACAGACTTGCCGGAATCAAACTGCCAGGTGTTTGTCTTGCGCACAGATATGCCGGGTTATGATGATGTTGCTGGGCAACTTCGAGATGCCTACCCTAATGTCGTCGTTGAAGCGATACCGGGAGTTACAGAAGGGCAGGCTTGCACGGCCTTGCTCGGAATTGAGGCATTGGTTGCTGCGACAGAATATCCCTTTATCGAGCCTTTCACATTTGGTGCATGTGATAACGGTGTACTTTATGATGCTAAGGCCCTTCAGCACCTGGTCGATGATCCTTCCATTGACATTATCGTGTGGGGAGTGCGGGGTCATCCAAATGCTTTTCGTCATCCGCAAATGTATGGGTGGATTTCAGAAGAAAATGGAAGAATTAATCATGTCTCGGTCAAGAAACCCCTAGAGACACCAGCAACGGATCCAATTGTGGTTGGTACGTTCACGTTTCGGAGCGTTGATAATTTTAGGCGTGTAGTGCAGCATCTTATTGCTCGTGAGGGACGTGTAAATGGTGAATTCTATCTTGACTCTTGTATTAACGACGCGATTGAACTAGGTTTGCATTGTCATCTATTTGAAGTTAACAGTTACCTATCATGGGGCACACCGAACGATTTGAGAACCTTCGAATATTGGCAGTCATGCTTTCATAAATGGAAAAGCCATCCATATCGGCTGGAGCTTGATAGTCGGCTAGCTAGAGAACAACTGGAATGCCTCGAAGAGAAATATCAGCAATTTATTCCAACTATCCCGACGTAGTTCAATGAATCGCGAACTAGGCATTTTTATCGTGGTTGGCGGCCTGACTGTGCTGCTTGATTTGCTGACCTACCGTCTCTTGGTGTGGTCCGAGTCAATGGATGTTAATTCTGCGAAGGGCGCCGGATTTCTTGTAGGGACTCTTTTCGCCTATTTCGCCAATCGGTTTTGGACTTTTGGAAAAAGGAAACATGCTGGCGGATCCTGGTGGAGGTTTATCGTGCTATATACGCTAACACTTTCCGTGAATGTGGCAGTGAATGGATTAATGTTGTCCTTCTTCTTTGAGTTGCCATCATGGGTCGTTTGTGTGCCGGTAGGACAGATTCCCACCCAGCTACGGTTTCTGATGTTGCCGAGCACGGCAACCGCAGTTTCATTCACGATGGCAACGGGGATTTCTGCAGTGCTGAACTATCTGGGAATGAAGATCTTTGTATTCAAAAATAAACAACCCGCGAGGTTTGTATGAAATTGTCTCTGGTAATACCCTGCTACAACGAAGCTAGGAATCTGCCTTTATTGTTAGAGCGATGTAAATATTTGTCAAGCTCTAATGAGTTCGAGGTAATACTAGTGGACAATGGATCTACCGACGCTACCCCATATGTATTGCAGGAGCTGTTGCCGCTATACCCTGGCTGTCGCAGCATACGGGTTGATAGAAATCAGGGCTATGGGTATGGCATTCTCGAAGGATTGCGCGCAGCGAGAGGAGATATTCTAGGCTGGACCCATGCAGATATGCAAACAGATCCTAAGGATGTGCTTGTAGGAATCCGCTTGTTTGAAAGCAATGGTCAACCCCTATTCGTTAAGGGGATGCGTTACGGCCGTCCTTTCATGGATGTTCTATTTACCGTGGGTATGAGCGTATTTGAGACCGTACTTTTACGAAAGCGCCTTTGGGACATAAATGCTCAGCCGACACTATTCACCAGATGCTTTTACGAATCATGGAGCACGCCGCCCCATGATTTTTCACTGGACTTGTATGCTTACTATATGGCAAAGAAGCAAGCAGTGAAAATACAACGTTTTCCAGTTCAATTTGGTGAGCGTGCTCATGGTGTGTCGCATTGGAATATCAATTACGCTGCTAAAATTAAATTCATCCGCCGAACCGTTTACTATAGCTTAAAGCTACTAAACGGACTCAGTTGACTATTAATTAAGTCGAATTTCTCTTTGAGTAATTGATATCTGTAGAGAGATGGTTTTAAATCTTTGCGAATGCATATCGGGGTTGGTTCGCGATTGTCGCGATATTAATTTGGATGCTAGCCATCATCTTGATAGGGCCGAAGTTTTGGTGGGGTGATACAGTGTGGCGCAGCTACATTATTCAGGGAATATGGTCATTTTCTAGGCCTAACGGCGATGTTATTGCGGGAAAAATAAAGTTCAAATCCGATGGAAGCATTGTTCGATGCGCTAGTCAAAAAATTAACTGCGTTGGAATATTGAACATCGCAAGCTTAAGTTTAATTATCCTTATTTGTAATAATTCCTAGTTGATAGTTTCCGATCTTCTATTCGTTTCGATGGCAAATATCCCATCAAGCAAAGTGAAAGTATTCGGAACCGCGAAGATTGTTAGGATGTGAAATGAAAATAATTGCACATAGACGTAATACGGTTTCTGAGTTACTGGCTACCCCTACTAAATATGGGATTGAGGTAGATATACGGACTAAGGGTAATAAGCTCATCATTCATCATGATGCGTTTTCCGATGGTGAGGGGTTAGAGGAGTGGCTGGCAGTTTATAGTCATGGGGTTCTTATTCTAAATGTAAAGGAGGAGGGGCTCGAAGCGCGGCTGATTGAATTAATGAATTCTAAAGGGATTTCTGATTATTTCTTTCTGGATCAATCATTCCCTTTTCTGGTCAGATGGTCAAACATTGGTGTACATCGGTGCGCAGTTCGTGTATCGGAGTTCGAGTCCATTAAGACGGCATTGACCTTGGCCGGCAAGGTGGATTGGGTCTGGGTTGATTGCTTTACACATTTTGCCCTTAGTGAGCAGGATGCATTACGACTGAAGGTCGCAGGATTCAAACTTTGTCTTGTTTCCCCGGAGCTTCAAGGGCGTGACCCCAATGTCGAAATCCCTCTATTGGCCTCTCTCTTGACGGACAGGAATATTGATCCACACGCCGTCTGTACTAAACGTCCTGATCTCTGGGAAAAAGTGGCTATGTTTCAATGAAACAAATGCTCTTTCATCCGATGTTCATCATTGGGCTGGCAGTTCGCCTAGTATTGATCATTTTCATGGCGCCACTCGCGGTCACGGACTGGTATGTCCCGTTCATGGATGTCAGCATTACTGGGCTGACTATGGATCCTTGGTCAGCGTGGGTCGCTAGTGGTGGGACACCGATCGCTTTCCCGTACGGGTACGCCATGTGGGTTTTTTTTCTCCCTCTGACCCTCATCGCTAAGTTTACGGGATTGCCAATCCTCTATGGCTATCAATTAACGATTCTGGCAGCTGATTTATGCTTTTTACTGGCGTTAAAAAAACTTCTTCCTGATCGACAGCGGTTGCTTTTGCTGGCCTACTGGCTGTCGCCCATTATCATTCTCGCCAGTTATGGATTGGGATTGAATGATTTGATCCCCGCGTTACTGTTATTCCTTTCGATCGTCTTTGTTCGGAAACTCGAACTCAAGTTGGCAGGTGTTTTTCTTGCAGCAGCGATATCCGCTAAGCTAAGTATGGTGGTGGCATTACCTTTTTTTGCGATCTACCTGTTTAATAGACAATCACTTAGACAGCTTTTACCAAAATTCCTGTCAGGCTTTGGTTTAAGCATTATTGTCCTTTGGGTGCCTTTCCTCTTCTCGAGTGTGGGCGTTGACATGTTGCTTGGAAATCCAGAGATGGGGAAAATATCTCAATTCTCTATCGGATTGGTTCCAAATGTTTCGATCAATATTGTTCCCCTGATCTACTTATTAATACTCTACATGACGTGGCGAGTTCGGCGCCTTAATTTTGATCTGTTCCAGGCGACCATGGGCATTGCATTCCTGATGATCGTTTTATTGACACCCGCCTCTCCCGGTTGGTTCGTGTGGTGCCTTCCGTTCCTCTCACTCTACCAAGCAATGAGCGGCCCCATGGCGGTCCTCTTGGTGGGAGCATTTTCAGGTGCGTATGTCCTGAGTACGCTTCTTGTCACAGAGCTCCAATTCGTCAATGGGCGCGAACTTGCATTAGGTGTTGCAGCTAATGGTCTTGGGAAATTGGAAAGCCACGCGGCCTCTCTTCTATATACAGGGATGGTTGCTGTCGGCCTAGTGCTTACGATCAGAATTTGGAGGGAGGCGATCAGCAGAAGTGATTTCTTCCGCATTAGTAGAAAGCCCTTTGTGCTGGGAGTCGCGGGGGACTCCGGAGCTGGAAAAGACACATTTGTTGATGCCATTAGCGGCTTGTTTGGCGAACACTCGGTTGTCAAGTTATCTGGCGATGACTACCATCTATGGGACAGACAAAAGCCGATGTGGCGGGTATTGACCCACCTAAATCCGATGGCAAATGACTTGGAAGGATTTTACAACGATCTTGTTTCGCTAACCGATGGGAGGAGTGCAATTTCCAGACATTACGATCACAAGACAGGCAAGATGAGTATGCCATTTCGAATTGATAGCAACGATATCATTGTTGCAAGCGGACTGCATGCACTGTATCTTCCTGAGCTTAGAGATTGTTACAACTTAAAAATATATTTGGACATTGATGAAGGCCTAAGGCGGCATTACAAGATTAAACGCGATGTGTTTGTACGTGGCCACACAGTAGAGCGGGTAATCGGTTCGTTCGAGAAGCGAGGACCCGACTCAGAGCGCTTTATACGGCCTCAATTAAATTATGCAGACTTGATTCTTTCGTTGCAGCCAATTCATCCCAGAATGTTAGATGACTTTGATGAAAGGCATCCTATCAGACTTAAACTTACCGTCACTAGCAGAAGTGGATTCAATGTGCTCTCAATTCACAGGGTTCTTATTGGTGTCTGTGGCTTGCATGTTGATATTGATGTTGGTAAGGATGGTGCTAGTGTTCAATTGACCATAGAAGGAGATGTATCAGCTGCTGATATTGCTATGGCTGCGGAGATATTATGCCCACGTGTTCTACAGTTTTTAGATATTTCACCGGCGTGGCAGGATGGCATGTTGGGCCTGATGCAGTTGATTACGTTGTGTCATATTAGCCAAGCACTTACAAAGCGAATTATATAGTGAAAATCATTAATAAAGAGCGATTTACTCGCCTACCGGACGCTTTTTTATTCGATACAGATAATACATTGTATCCTTACGATCCCGCTCACGCAGCTGCACAAAGCGCGGTGCGAGAGAGGGTTTCCAAGATGTTCTCAATATCCCCACAAGACTTTGATAAAGCCTTCAAAGAGGCTAGAGTACAGGTTAAAACTCGCCTCAAGTACACGGCCTCTTCCCACAGTCGTTTACTTTACTTACAACGCATGCTGGAACTCATGGGCTTAGGGTCACAGGTTCTCCTAGCGCTTGATCTGGAGCAAACCTATTGGCGAACCTTCTTGAGTAATGCCGTACTCTTTAATGGTGTAAGAGAATTGTTGGATGAAATACGCCTGCTAGATATACCGACTGCAATCGTAACGGATTTGACTGCACAGATTCAATTCAGAAAGGTTGTCTACTTTGGCCTCGATCATTACTTTGATTACATTGTTACAAGCGAGGAAGCGGGCTTTGATAAACCACATGAAGCACCATTTAAAATCGCGTTAGAAAAGATGCGTCCAAAGGGGGACTGTGTCTGGATGATCGGGGACAACCCAGTGAATGACATTCAGGGTGGACGGGAAAAAATTAAAGCAGTTACGCTACAAAAAATACACGCAGGGACACCTGTTGGCACAGGCGACTATGCACCGGATGCTGTGTTTAATGAATTTAAAGAGTTGCGTGAATTAATTAAGGTTCTAGGGAGCTCCTCATAATGAATAATACAGCGGCTATCAGATTGTCTATGATTGAATTTTGTGTCGCTATTGGGCAAGACGCTTTGTTGGTCCAAGGTGCAGGAGGTAATGTTTCATGGAAGGATGGAGAGACTCTCTGGATTAAAGCGTCTGGCATGTGTCTGGCGCATGCTAAAGAACGTGAAATCTTTGTGCCAGTGGATCTAACTTGTTTGCTTAATGCCATTGATCAAGGTAACTTTGCGTTCAAACCATCGGCTTTATATGGTTCCAGTTTACGTCCATCAATTGAAACAATGCTTCATGCCTTGATGCCACAGACAATAGTAGTTCACTTCCATGCGATTGAGGTTTTGGCGTATTTGGTGCGACCGACATGGTTGTCTGATATTCAAGAAAGGATAGGCGATACAGTTACATGGGCATCTATTCCTTACAAAAAGCCAGGTTATCAATTAGCTGCACGCGTTAGCCATGCTGTGAAAGCTAACGGTGCTAAAAATGTGTTATTTCTTCAGAATCATGGCATTGTTGTTGGCGGAAATAATGTAACGGATGTTATTACAACGCTAAACAAGGTGATTGATGCCCTCCGAACCCAACCGATCGGGGATTATGCTACAAATAATGTACCGGTAAAAAATATTGGTTGGGGCTATGTGCCTGTAGCAGATCCTAAATTACATCAATTAGCGCAAGATCCAAATCTATTTGTGCGACTAAAATCTAATTGGGCACTGTACCCTGATCATGTTGTTTTTTTGGGTAATGCTGCACACACATACCTGACTTTAGATATGTTTGCTGATTCCGTTAAAAACTCTAGTAATCTGCCGGAGTTGGTATTCATCAAAGACCTGGGTACTTTCATTTTGTCTAGTTTTGGCTTTGCTAAGCAAGCACAGTTGCGTTGTTACTACGATGTCTTGGTTCGACAGGAGATTGGTCAATCGCTTAATACTCTTATGCCAGAAGCGGTTTATGATATTATGAATTGGGATGCGGAGAAATATCGTATTCAGCTGGTTAATGTCAGCAGTAATGGATAGGGTTTATGGTTGCTTATAAAAACAAAAAAACTGCACTAGTGGTAACGTGTGTATACATAATATACACGCTTATTCTATTTGCAATTTATGAGTCTCGCACCCTCAACGATGATATAAATAATCATATATTGGCTGGTGAAATATTCGGCGTGCCGGAGGAGTTAAAGGGGCATGGTATTAGGCCCCTCTATACTGGGAAGGCCTTAGGTTGGGATGGGCAATTCTATTATTATATTTCTAATGATATTTTCGGTCTGAAGGACACGGCTAATCATATAGATATGCCTTCATATCGATATCAGAGAGTAGGCTTGTCATTGTACGTTGCTGCAATTTCTTTTATTGCAGGAAATGATTGGGTGTCACCTAAGGCTTTCTTTGTTAGCTATTTATTTCTTATTATTGCGGCAACATACGTCGGTGCTCGATTACTACAGCGATTTGGTGTAAATCCTGCACTAATGCTCTGCTGGTCTTTAAGCGTTGGGACACAAATAACCCTATTTAACGCTTTACCTGATGCTGCTGCAGATTCCTTTTTAATTCTCGCGCTGGGTTTTCTTTTTTCTGGAAGGGCTTCCCTTTCTATCATCTCATTCGTGTTTTCAGGCTTGTCCCGCGAAGTTTATGTATTATTTCCATCTTTTATATTTATCTTTTATTTCTACAAGCATTTATTCGGTGGAAAGTCTGATTCTATAAATGAAAAGCTTACGCTAAAATACGTTATTCTGCCTAAGTATTATTTGTTTGTTATCCCTGGTCTGATTGCTTTATTTTGGAATATTTATATATATATACATTTTGGTAAAGCGCCCGCGTCCCAGGCTCATGGGATTGGGATTCTTGGCCCTCCGTTTAAAAATTGGTATGAGTACCTCCTTTCAGGTCTATCTGGCAATCATAAGCTAGTTGGTCAAAGTTGGTCTGCCTATGCTGAGGCTATTTCGTTAATTCTTTTCATGCTTGTTATATTCTCCTCTATGTGGGTTACTTATGGGGTGTTCCGTAAAAGCTCACTTCGAGCTACATTAGAATCGTACGGTATTGCGCTTGCATTGTTTGCATTGTCTATTTTGTATATATGCTTTGGATCGACTGTAGTTATGCATTATACGGGATATCTTAAGGCTTTATCACCCTATTATTTCCTAATCCCATTATTGCTTTCATTGTTCGATACTAAAAGATTTGAAAGGGGTGCTATTAATCTTCTTCTTGTATTCTCGCTGATATTTACGACAATCTATAATATGAAAGTGCGAATTTTGCCTTTTCATCAAGAAACTGAGCAGGTTACGAATATGTCTCAAATATCCGATAAATCACGAGTCGAATGCTTTGGCGAGTATCAGGCGGAAGTAAAGATTGGTTCTGTTAATATCGTAAAAAAATCTGTAATGTCAAACCTCCTTGGTGGAGGCGATCAAGTTATCGTTGATGTTGACTTAAAGAATACAGGCACACATCCGTTTTGGTCCACGAAAAACTTTGGAAGTGTATATATGAGTTACCATTGGTTAAATTCAGATGGGAAGGTAATACAAGACGGAATCCGCTCAGTTATCCCCGGTGGACTATTTCCGGATCAGACAAAACGGGTTTCCGTAATTTCTAATATACCGCCCAATGATGGGGGTGAGTTATCTTTAGTCTTAAGTCCCGTGCAGGAGGGGTGCGCTTGGTTTTATATGGCAAATCCGCAGTTCTATAATGCAGTCAAAATTCATGTGAGATAGTTGAGTTTAATATAAGACCCTGCATTGCAACTCCTTTGCATAGGTTGTTTAACATTATTGATATTTATCCTTTTTGTTCAGGCAGATTGGTAAGACTATGATAGACAACTTATCCTATACCTGCTCTTGAATTAATGTCGCATGTTAAGCGAGTCCCACGAAAATGCTATGTCTACGTTGTTCCCGACACCGCACGACTGCATTTTGCGGGACGGTTAATGCCTTGGGCCCCCCCCCAGCCGTCCCTTTCACCCGTTCAGCAACCACAGGGTTACTGAACGGGGTTCTCAGATGACTCTACGGGCTTTCGGTCCGCCTTGCAGTTTGCCTCCGGACGGCGTTACTATACTACCCGCCGGCAAACCGCCCGGCCCTGGCCCTTCTGGGGGCGGCGGGGGACTCGAAAAACATCCCGGTCTCGCCGCTAGCGCGGCTGACCTTTGTTTTTCAGCTGAGTAATAGCCCGTTATAAAATAGGTGTATCTCATGTCTTTAAAATCACGCATCGTTATGGTTGTGAACCCTAATATTATCGTCTTTGTTCTTTTGACGTTCAGTAAGGCTCTGTGCGCGGGTGAATCAAGCGGTTTGGTTTCCAATCTATTAGTGCATGAGCCCGGAATTATTATGTTTTCGGCTGGAAACATCTCAGGAGCGCCTGCGTGTAATACTAAAAATCAATGGGCAATTTCACTTTCGGATCAAATGAGCAAGGGTTTTCTTGGTATCCTTTTATCCGCTCAAGCCCAAGGGAAGAAAGTTTTTGTCAAAGGGTATAAAAACACATGTCGCGATTGGGGAAATCGTGAGCTGCCCTCCTATGTGATTCTTGTTGACTGATTATTATGAATCCTACGATAGTATTCAGTAACTAGTTATTTCTCTGTAATGAAACTCCAAATTCTTCTTGAAGGAAAACGTTATGCGCTTCGCTAAGGTTTTCAACTAACGTGAGTTGTTCTGGCGGGAGTCTCAGCTTGCTGCCAGGTATTGAAGAAAGCTTTCTCCCTATTTTGTGATAGAACCATGATTGGTTATACAAAACCCCTTGGGCAATCAAGTGTGAAATGATGGCTGTTCCCACTTTTGCACCTTCTCGACTAAGTGAGGCATTCTTATCATTTTCATTTGGTAAGTAACACAATAACGATTGGTGCTCCTTTTCCTGGTTCAGTGCGTTTAAAAAGTCAAATAGAAGGTCCCCCTTCAATAGAGCATCTGTGTGGAATGCTTTGACTATGATCCCTTCTTTACCGAAGATTCCCATTAATGGTTCTAACAGATCCTTATAGGGGATAACGTTGTAGTAACCTCCTACAGTGGTGTCGATGCCTTGCTTGATGCATTGTGACAGTGCAGATAGGGCGAGTGAATTGGGAGGTCTGCAATAAACGACAATATCAACACTGTCACTGTACTCAAGGCAAAAATCCCTAAACCGTGACCATGCTTCTTGATCCAATTGTATGTACCCTTCAAAGCTAAAGAGTAGCGTTTGACAATGGTTTACCTGATTGATCCACTCTCGGGTATGTTCGAGGGCATTCTGTCCTCTTATCTTTAGAATATCGTTGTCCTGTATTCCCAAAACTATGTTATGTAGGTAGCTCTTCGGTTCTGAACAAAATGCTGTGCCTAATTCTCCGTGATGCCAGTTACCAGTCACGCACGTCGGGTAGGCAATAGAGCCTGCGTCTAGTAGTTTAGATCTGCCCGAATGAAACGTTCGCTGCAGGTACGTTGAACCCGTTTTCCCGGTGCCAGCATGTATAACAACTCTTGAGAACTTCTTCTTTTTTATTCGAGTCATGTTTGATTTTATTCCTTGAGTATAAAAATACCAAAAAAGTCGGCGCTCTGCCGTTTTGAGTGGAAAGAGTCATAGGGTAACGGCTTGAGTGAAGGGATTGCCCGGGAGGTTTTTGCAGCTCCCTGATCACCCTCGGGCTGCCGGGGAAAATGAGGTCAGGTTTTGTCCTTTGCCAATATGCGGCATCCGATACAAAACGGCAAAATTCACAGTTGTTCAGGTATTCCCTTGGTCGATTTCAAATTTCAATGGCCCTCGAAGGCCTTCAACAGAAGGTCCAGTTCGACGACCTTCAATCTGGCGACATCGAGTACCCCCTTCGAAAAGTACTTGGCATAAGCTTGACGTTCCGTGAGATCGACGCCGATCAATTGCTGAATTGCTTTTTTACAGCCCGCGCATTGTTCGGCCGGGCGTTTTCTCAAGATCGACAGCAGCAGACCTTCGAGGCAAGGTTTTGAGCCGATCATGTCGATGTTGGCTTTTCTAGCCTCTTTTTTCAGCTTGTCGGTCCATGGAATGTCTGTATCGAGCAAGGCAGCCTGTGCGTCATAGCTGTAAATCCTGGCCTGCCTGGCCGCGTGATCAATCACGTTCTCGGGGCCTTTGCCGTGTGCATTGCGTACCGTGACAGCCACGCCAGCGCCGCCAGAGCAATAAAGATCTCGCAGGTGCTTGAGGAAGGCCTCCTCCGAGTCACCTTCGCCAACGATCAACAGCGTTTTACGAACCTGATGTTGTTTACGTGGCATCACAGTCCATCACAGCTGGGGGATGGCGCCGTATGCACCCGCCATGTATTTGGCGTACAGGTTGTCATCGGCACGAACACCCTTGACGCTGTCCAGACGCCAGGCATCGCTCTCGCAGTTACTGTCTTTTTGCACCAGCACCACTTGCGCCTTGTGCAGCAGGCTTAACACCTCAATGGCGTGGCAGGTGAAAATAATCTGTGCGTTTTGGGGATTGGTTTTCGTGGAAAAAAACAAATCCAGTATGGGCGTCAGCATGTGGGGATGGAGATCGGCTTCAAGCTCATCAATGATTACCAGGCCACCTTGTTGCAATGCGGGTAGGAGCCGGGACAGCAATATGAATGCGCCCTGTGTGCCGCTGGATTCATGCAAAAACATCAGCGGATGTTCCTTCTCGCCCACGCGGTGAATGCCAAAGGGAATGTGAATGTCTTCAGTCTTACCGCTGTCACGCGTCACGGTGTGTTTCTCGACGCGCACATCCGACAAGCCGAAGTCCCACTGATTCAACAGTGACGCCATTTGGCCAGAAATTCCAGTGTTTTTGGCATAGAACTCGGAGGCACGCATGATCTGATCATGATCCATGGCTTGCCGACCCAGGCCATGGACGTTACTCAGCACATGGGTTGATACCAATTTCAAGGCCAAGTCCACTTCGTATTGGGCGGCGGTGGAGATCAAGGATGCGTTTTCACGCACTTTTTCAGCCTCTTTTTGCAGCATGCCGAACTGCTGCTGTTTTACCGTATAGCCCTTGCGATCAGGGTTCCATTCGCGGGTAAAGACATACGAGAAGGCACGGCTTTGTTTGCTGTAAAGCGACTCGTGATAGACACGATCCCGTGAAGCGATCAGGCGGTAGCGCCATTCACGCCCGTCAAACTCGAACGCCACCTCGAACGTGCTGGGTTCAGCCGTGGCTGAAAAATGGGCTGCCAGGGCAATCGGTTCCTCTGGCTTGGCATGAAACGAGTGCTTGACGAACCAGTCGAGGAAAACCAGCGACTTGATCAAGGTCGTTTTACCGCTTGCGTTGGCGCCAACCACCGCGATGACTTTGGAAAGACGGGTGCCAAGAGCAGACGTGCAGGACAAGCCATCCTGTGGGGTGTGGCGGTTCAGTTCCAGCGAGATCTGCACGGGCTCTCTGAACGACTGGAAGTTCTGCAGTGTGAACGAGCGGAGCATGAGGTGACTCTTCGATAAATATCAACAATATTTTGTATGCTATGGCTTTAGTCTTGATTATGAAAGCGCCAAAACGAGAAATAAACAAAACTCTGTTTATTTCTGACCTTTCCGCCAGAAATTGGGGGCAATGCCCAGGGTTCGACGTCTTTGCGCGCGGGTATTGACGTGGGCCATGACAGCGTCGCTGGTTAAAGCGCCGCCCATCCATTGAGGCTGTCTTCGATCACCTCAAGAACGATCACCGGATGAATCGCAAGGGGCGCAGGGGCGAAGTCGGTAATCCCATGCGCGCCTCGCTCTGTGCTGCCAGGTTAAGGCCAGTTTGCGCATGGCAGACTCATTGATACAGCAGATCCCCAAATCGCAGCCATTGCGCTGACCTTTCAGTGGACACTGGTGACGCGCAACACCAAAGACTTCGAAGGCATCGACAACCTGCAAATCATCAACCCTGGACCTGAAATTGGGAATAAAGGTCATTTTGCGCCTCTCGCTTTGGTGTCATCCCGATCGACCAGCGGGAGAGAGGGATCTTGTGCTATGGGCAGGGAGAGGGCCTTTGCTTTGGGGCTGGTGGTGGCCGTAGCCTGAGGTCCTTCGCGGGGCTCAGGACGACACGGTGTTTTTGGCATCTCGCTTTGGTGTCATCCTGAGCGAACATCGAGAGAGAGTGATCTCTGGGCACGGATTGGGTGGGTTGGGGTGCAGTGTGGTGGTGAATCTCCAGCAGGGTTCAAATTCGGCTGTTGGGGTTCGTTGGGCTCACCCTAGGTTATGGGCTTGACAACCGGGTGCTCGGGGTCGATGATTCTGACTAGTCAGACTAGATGGGGAGACTGTTATGCATACGTGGCAACTACAGGAAGCCAAGAGCCGCTTCAGCGAAGTGGTTGATCTCACGCTGAAGGAAGGCCCACAACTGGTGACCCGGCGTGGGGAAGAGGTCGTGGTCATTCTGGCGGCCAATGATTACCGCCGGTTAAGCGGCCAAAACCCGCGTTTGATGGACTGCCTGCTTAATGCCCCGCGCGGTGGAGCGCTGGTAATCGAACGGTCCCCGGAAGCCATACGGGATATCGACCTGTGAAGTATCTGCTGGACACCTGCGTGCTCTCCGAACTGGTCAAAAGCACGCCAGAGGTCCAGGTAATTGAATGGCTTGAGGCGCGCAAAGCTCATGACCTATGGATGAGCGCGATGACTTTGGCCGAATTGCAGCGTGGAGTTATCCGGCTTGCGAAATCCAAACGCCGTTCCGAGCTGACGCTATGGCTTGAGCAGCTGGAGATCGGTTTTGAAGACCGGATTCTCACCTTTGATAAAAGCGTGGCGGTAGTGTGGGCTGACATGACAGCGCATGCCGAAATGCAAGGGAAATCAATGGCGGCGTTGGACTCGATCATTGTGGCTACCGCACGAGCGCACAGCTGCAAACTGGTGACCCGCAATTTGCGTGACTTTGCCAGTGCCGGCATCGAGGTGATTAACCCTTGGGAAAAGCAATAAAAGGGCGAATGGGGTCAGGTCTTGTCCTTTGCCAATATGCGGCATCCCATACCAAACGGAAAAATGCCGGGCGGCTGCTCCCTGAACACGGCGGGCGCAATCACCAGGTCTGGTTAAGCAGGGACACCTGCCGGATATAGGAGTTAACCCCGCAAATTAGCCAGATTCGGCTTATTTTGTGATCATTCAGGTGCGTCTCCTGCATCCCGTCAACAGGCTGCATGCCAGTGGCCCCGCCCATGCCGTTTGATGCCACCGGTCGGTTTGAACAGGCGATCTCATTTTCATTCGATGATGACCTGGAGTTCGTTGACACGGTAGGCCGAAGGCTCCGGCCGGGTAAACGGGGCGCGACAGCACAAACCGCACCGTAGACATTAGTGCGGTTTCAGATTGATGTAGAGGCGTTTATTGCCCCTGCCGATCGGTTCCTCAAGGTATTTGGCCATGCCGTAGGCCGGCCGGAATCCCTGGTAGCTCATGCGGCCCGGCGGCAAACGAAATACTTATGGGGCATGGCGGCGGCGAGGGCAGTGTGCACGCAGCGGGTGGCTTGAGGCTTGCTCTTGGCAGGCCACTGGATGGCCGATACTTTTTCGTGTGATTACAAAGAAATCGTGGATATCAATTTGTGGGGTGTCCCTGTGAGCATCATCAAGCTTCGTAACCTTGATGATGGCCTTAAGGCCACTTGCGCATACGTGCCGCGCGGCACGGCTTGTCTATAGAGCAAGAAGTGCGCAACATTTTGCAAAATACCCTTACTGCGGATGCCAACCCTACGAGTGGATTGGCGTTTGCACAGCGCATCAATCAGCGTTTTAAAGGTTTGGGTGGCGATGACCTATCATTGCCTGAGCGGACACCCGCATGCCCCGTACCCGACTTGAGCTAAGCATGAGCAAGGGTTTCCTGATCGATACCAATGTGTTGCCAGAACTCATGCGCGACAACCCAGCGACTGAGGTGCTTGAATGGTTTACAGGCAAAAGAGCACAGCAGCTACATACCAGCGTGGTGACTTATGCAGCAATCTTGGCGGGCATTGCGCTTTTACCCGGTGGGAAACGAAGGGATGCCATGGCTATGGCGGCAAGTCAGATTTTTGAGGAAGATATTTTGGGGCGCTGCATGGACTTTGGGGCTTATTCTGTGGGCCACTATGCTTTGGTTAGGGCGTAACGCCAACTGGCTGTCAGACCCATTGATACAGCAGATGCCCAAATCGCAGCCATTGCGCTGACCTTTCAGTGGACACTGGTGACGCGCAACACCAAAGACTTCGAAGGCATCGACAACCTGCAAATCATCAACCCCTGGATGTGAACATGGCAGTAAAGGTCATTTTGGGCATTCCGATTTGGTGTCATCCTGATCGACCAGCGGGAGAGAAGGATCTCGTGCTATGGGCAGGGAGAGGGCCTTTGCTTTGGGGCTGGCGGTGGCCGTAGCCTGAGGTCCTTCGCGGTGCTTCGGCTCCGCTCAGCACAAGCCTCAGGACGACACGGGTGGGGGTGCGTGGGAGGCCCGCCCTGATTCGACTCCCCCATTCGACTTGAGCCTGTCCTGAGCCGGTCGAAGGGCTCATGGCAGGGCTCATCACAGGCCGGGCCCATGCGAGGCAGGTGCCGGTATTGGGCTCCGCTCGCGCCGAGGGCGACGCTCCCACGGGGGGGGTGTGTCATCCTGATCGACCAACGGGAGAGAAGGATCTCGTGCTACGGCCCCCGCGCAAGCCATCATCCCAGGCTACCGGCACAGAGTAGAATGGCCCCTCCCATCCCAAACGCCCCACCCATGCGCCGCAAAAAACTCCCCATCGGCATTCAGACCTTTCGCAAGATGCGGGAAGACGACTATTACTATGTCGACAAGACGCCCCTGGCCATGCGGCTGATTGAGGAGGGCTCGCACTTCTTCCTGTCCCGTCCGCGTCGTTTCGGCAAGTCGCTGTTTCTGGACATGCTGGGTGAATTGTTCGTGGGGAGTGAGGCGCTGTTCCAAGGCCTTTACGCTCATGACCACTGGGATTGGTCGACCGTCTATCCGGTCATCCGTATCAGTTTTGCCGAAGGGGTCTTGCATGACCGCGCCACGCTGGACCGGCGCATTCGTGCCATTTTGCTGGAGAACGCGGAGAGGCTGGGTCTCCATTTCCGCGATCCCGACGACATTCCGACGTGTTTCGGTGAATTGATCCGAGGTGCCCATGCCGCGACAGGAGATCGCGTCGTCGTTCTGATCGACGAATATGATAAGCCCATCCTCGACAACATCACCGATGCCGGCATTGCCCGGGAGATGCGCGATGGACTGCGTAATCTGTATTCCGTCATCAAGGGTCAGGATGCCCACATCCGCTTTGCCTTTCTCACCGGTGTCTCCAAGTTCAGCAAGGTCAGCCTGTTCTCGGGGCTGAATAATCTGAATGACATCACGGTGGATGCCCCCTATTCGGCCATCTGCGGCTACACCGAAGCCGATGTGGATACCGTCTTTACCCCAGAACTGGAGGGTCTGGACCGGCAACAGATCCGAGACTGGTACAACGGCTACAACTGGACCGGCGAATCCGTCTACAACCCCTTCGACCTGCTGCTGCTGTTCGACAAGCGCCAGTTTCGTCCCTACTGGTTCGAGACCGGCACCCCGACCTTCCTGGTGGATGTGCTGACCGAGCGCGGTTACTTCACCCCGGACTTGTCGGCGGTCCATGCGTCGGAAAGTCTGCTGTCGACCTTTGACGTGGATCAGATGCCGTCCGAAGCCCTGTTGTGGCAGACCGGCTATCTGACCTTTCGCGGTCAGCGTCAGACCGGGGCCCGCATCGAATACAGCCTGACCGAAC
>JBIIEQ010000104.1:0-8565 GCA_044237765.1 Methylococcaceae bacterium
TTACGGTGTTTCTGAATACGCCGCCGTTCAACCCGGCCGAGCCGCAATACCATCCCAGCGTCACAATTCGTCTGGCCGACCCGACCGATGACACGCTGATCTTGTGCCGGGCCGCAGGCTTGGGTCTCCCCCGCCCTGCTGCGTGCGCTGGGTCTGGCGCTGTACTGGCAGCAGCAACTCGATCAGGACATTTATCCCAGTCTGAAAGCCTTAGCCCAGGCGGAGGGTCTTCATCTGTCGACGGCGGGACGCATCCTGCAACTGGCTCTCATGGCGCCAGATTTGATCGAATGCTGTCTCGCCGGTCAACAACCGCGCGGTCTGCATCTCCTATGGCTGCAACGCCATCGGCTGCCGGATGACTGGCCGGCGCAACAGGCGCTATTCGATTCCTTTCCCCGCGGGGGCGACGATGCCTAGGCGGGGTGAGGGGCGAACCACGGGTAAACCGGTCACGACCGAGATCTCGCTCCCGGCCGGCGGAGTAAAGCTGGTGACCTTCATTCCCTGGACCCTGGTCAAGCGCGGGATGCGGAAGGAGATCATCACACCGATCGATGCGCCGGAGGCTTTTACCGTTGAGGCGGCAGCGGAACGAAAACAGAAGAAATCCGAACAGCTTTCGCCCGTAGTCAGGGCACTGGGTTTGGCTTATTACTGGCAATCCCTACTGGATGAGGGCAAGTTCTCATCTCTCACTGACATTGCCAGGGCCGAGGGGATTGATCGGGCTTATGTCTCCCGGGTATTCAAGCTGACGCGGGTATCCCCTGAGATCGTGGAGAAGGCCCTCGCCGGCAAGGTGACGATGGAGGCTTTGATGGCCATGGGGGGTGTTGGTTGCGGCAGCAAGCTTGAAGGCTCACCTGCCTAGGATTTTTGCCCCCTACCGACTCAGTGCCAGCAATGCCGCCGCAGAAAACATCAACAGCGAGATCCAGGCCGCTATCGTCAGGGCTCGAGGCAGAAACCTGACCAACATCATTTTCTTGACCACCGGAAAGTTGCAAAACCTACCGACCAATCACTTCGCTCACACGGTCAGCCTATGAGCCTTTCCACACAAAACGGAAGAGAGCCAAAACATTCGATGCAACCAGAGTATATGGGCCACCGACCATTGACGAGATCCAGTTGCCCTACCCTGGTTGATTTTCTTTTACCGTAAGTCCATTTTAAAACATTAAGTTAGAGAACCCTCACAAAAGCTCAACGAACGCTCACAGATGCAGACCCGCTCCCGTGGCTTGGGGCTTCTGGCCATGGTCACAAGATTTATTCAATGATTTCCTGCCTGTGGCAAAAGACTGAGCAGGCAGTGGCCGCATGCTTACGTCCGTCTCCGCCCCCAATAAACGGAGTCTGGCCAGCGGATTTCGGCGTGGGCGTAATAAGATCTTAGGGATTGATGTTCTGCCCATAGCAGGCGGTAGTCCCGGTCCCACGCCTGGAGCAGGGATGTCTGCCCCTCACCCAAGGCAATAACGATGGCCGGTCCAGCCCGTGCGCCCATCAGTACCCCGGTGACGATACCTTGGGAGGAGAGCGGGTCCAGCGTGATGGCGGCATCGCCAACAGCCACCCAGCCTTCCCCATACAGGCGGGTGCGGCGGGATGTGTCGGCGGGGAAGGTCTTGATAGCTGCGGTGCGGGCTGCCAGCCCGGCCAGGTGCTTCATCTGCACGGTATCGGCCAAGCGGTCCTGCCATGCGATCTGGCGTTCGGCTTTGCCGGGCAGGCGATCACGGTCGGTCAGGTACGCCAGCACCAGCTGTCCGTCCGGGAGTGGCGTGGTGTACCACCAGCCTTCCGCCACCGCTTCTACCGACGTACCCCAATAGTTATCCGTGGGTTCTGATGGTGTCAGCAGGGCCATTTGCGCGATCTGTTGATCTAGTCGCGCGCGTTTGATCGCCAATTGACGGACCAACACCCCGCTCCGTCCGCTGGCATCGACCAGCCAGTGGGCGCGTAACGTCGCGGTGTTGCTGAGGGCAATATGCCATCCGGATTTTTGCCGGGTAACCGTACGGACCGAAACCCCCGCCATTACCTGTGCACCTTGATTCGCGGCTGAAGCCATCAGTTGCGCGTCAAAGCGGTGACGATCGAGTTGCCAGCCGGTCCCCATGGGGTTGGCCAGGAAGTCGGTTTCAATCAGTTGATCATTGCCCCAGACGGACCGTGTCCCGTAGGCGACTTGATGCGGCGGGGCGGTCAAGATGTCGCTGCCAAAAATGGAGGCAACCAACTCCCCTGCCCCGGGCGGCAGACTTTCGCCTGACCAGCTGCGTGAACGGCCTACGCCTCCCACCAGCAACACACTGGCGCCAAGGCGCGCCAGACTGACGGCCGTGGCGCAGCCGGCGGGCCCGCCACCGGCCACCAGCACATCGACATCCATCACCCGTTGAAGACAATGCCACCCGGATTAGGCAATCCTGTTGCAAAGTCCGATACAAAACCGACCTGCTCGGTAAAGGTGACGCTCTTGAGCAATGTCCCCCCGGCGCAGGACACATAAAGCATGCCCTTGGCATCAAAGGCCAGACCAAAGGGATAGCGCAGGTCCGTCCCCTGCAGGTTCAGCGGCATGGGCACGCCCTGCAGGCTGTAGCGACGGAGGGTATGGTCATGACTGATGGCGATGGTCATGCGTTGCTGGGCGTCAAACGCGATGCTGCGGGGCGCATTCAAACCGGAGATCCAATGGGGGTCGAGGATTTTCCCGGCGGTTGGGTCGATACGGGCAATGGATCCGCTGCCGACCACGCTGGCCAGGAGTGCGCCGTCCGGTGAGATAGTTACGGCTATCGGGAAGGACAAACCGGCTTCCGGCGGGATGAGCACACGCATGACCCCGGCGCTGGTGATCATGGCGATCCAGCCCTTGTCGACATAGTTGGCGACATAAAGGTTACCTCTACGATCGATGGTCAGACCCACGGGCGTCTCAAGACCGCTGGCAAAGGTAGTGACCTGCCCCTGTCGATCCACCTTTTTGATGGTCCCGGAATTCATGCAGGCGACATACAGGTTGCCGGCACGGTCACGGGTAATCCCTTCGGGTCTCTCCAGCGGGCCGGACAGTGGCAGCAGGGTGACGCGGCCTTCCTCGTCCACCGACCGAAGACTGTTGTCATCGGAATTGGCGGTCACCATCGGATACATGGGTAACTGGGTGATGGTCATCCAGGCAGGATAGAGTTCGGTCGGCTCATGGGCATAGCCGAGGTAAGATTCCACCTTCATCTGACGCGGGAATTTCCCATCCAGGGGCCCACGTCGCTCAGCCACCATGCCCAGCCGATACCATTCCTGGACCATCATCGCCAAGGTTGGGGTGCTGGTGGGGTGGGCAATGAATCGCTCCCAATCCCGTCGCCGGTCGAAGGCGGCCCGTCGCTCCTCAAGGGTGCGTCCGGTATCCATCACGATGGCATAGTCCGCTTCGGAGAGGACACCATTGGGGATACGAGCCGGCCAGAATCCGGGTGAAATGGTGGAGATCGCTTTCTGGTAGCCATACCGGCAGCTGGAGGAATCCGCTTGCCAGGGTACGCCCATCCATTGGGTGATACTCCCCGCGCCGATGTGGCCCAGGGGTCCTTTCCGGGACAGTGCCGTGGCGGCGTTAAGTTCGGGGCCATAGTCGGTGGCGTCGGGTGCGTTCGATGCGGCTTTCAGCCGCATTTCGGCGGTCCAGATCCACGGGAGCCGGGCAATCCAGGGGAATTCGACACCCGGATGAAAGGCCCCGCCGAGGCAGGCATCCAGGGCGGCTCGATCGAGGGCGGTCGGACGATTTTCCAGTGGGTACCCTTCCAAATGCTTGGGCTTATGGAAGGGTCGAGTAGTGAACTGGCCACGGGCCCAGTTCTGCAGATGCCAGTACTGCAGGCTGGTCAGCGCGAACCATTGACGTGGCTCTACCGCATTAGGGGGCAGGGTGAGCTTGTCGCCATAGAGTTGTGGCTCCAGGTCCGGCTCCACCACAGCAAAATCAGGATTACGAAACAGGGCGAAGATTTGTTGCCGAAAGCCCTCGAGCCGCGCTGATGGGTTAGCCAGCCGCCGGCGCCATTTCGGCTGGACCCAATCCTGCGTGGATCCAAAGCCATATTTCTGGAGATAGCCTTCGTTGACCCACTGCAGATCGTTCATGCGGGCAAAAATGGGCCAGATATCCCGTTCGAAGTCGGTCTGCGGCGGCGTTATGGCAGCGGCTTCAAATAAGGCAGACTGCACGGCATCGTATAGGGTCACCAAGCCCACGCCGATGCCCGGTGCATAGTTGGGGCTGCCACAGATCACCCAGGCGGGCTCCGCCTCAAAGGTCTTGTTTCCGATGCGGACCACGGCGTTGACAGGACCATCGCAGGTGTCATCGGTCCAGCCATCGTTATCAGCAAAGCCACCCAGTGGGGGCGCATCAGGCCCCGGATGCGCTGCACCGCTGGCCGGCATCACAATCAAGCGTCCCTCGGCATCCGTCATGACTTCGCCCAGGCTGATCGGTATGCCCTGGAATTCCCCGCCATCCAGCGCTGCCGGCCCGTCCGCGGGACCCTGAAGAGTCCTTGGCGTGGCCTGTACGACCAGGGACGCACGGTCTGATACGGTGGCATTGCGCCGGGGCACACTGGGTGCGCCCGGCACATCAAAGGCCGTATCCACGCCATACCAGGCGGCCTTGCCATTGGCGACCTGAACCTTCCAGCGGATTTCAGCCAAATCAGCCGTGAGTTCACCGACAACCCGACCGTCCTGATCGTATCCATACAGGCGAAATCGTGCGGCCTGTTTGGCGACGGCGCCATTGGCATCCTTGAACGGCCCCCGGGGGGTTGCACCGGGCACTTCCGGTGCAAAAAAGAAGGCATCGGGACTGTTGCCGACACGGGCCAGCCCAATGGCGGGATGGATGGCAACCCGCGTCACTCGCTCCAGGGGCAACCGCCCGGCAGCTTCCGCGGTACCGCCCTTGGCCACCAGGCCGACGGCAGCTGAAGCGGCCAGTGATTTAACAAAAGCCCTGCGGGAAAATAACTCACTCATGGGGAACCTATCTTAATCATTGATGCGTTGCCGCTGTAAATAGCAACCCGACCGCGGGTGAAAGTGTACTTACTGCATCAATGGCAAAGGCACTTTGCACCCAGGCCAGGAGCAAGCCAAATATCAATCCACGACCAAACCAACCGGGGATCATTATTGATTATCCAAAGCCAGTACCTACCTAAAAGAATTGCCCAGAAAACCGTCGCTCAGGCATGAGGGTGATTGCCGATCAAAATAGTCAAACCCTATCGCGCGGCAGATCGTGTCATGACTCCACCAGTTCACCACTCATTTTGACACCACAGGGCAACCACAAGCCATCTTCGCCCCTGCCGACAAAAATCGTAATGTAGAGAACCCAAAACACCCCAACGCCCATAGTAATTGGGCTCTTGCTGGCTTCATCACGATCAACGCGGTACTTTGTGTAGGTTCGATTATGCGCGGGCCAAATAGGGCTTGAATAGCCCCACCCGAAGGTTCGCAAATAATCCGACACAAGGAGGAGGCACGATAGTCTGACGCAGGACGCGCTAGCCCGCATCAGGGCGAGTAGGCGAGGGCGCAGCGTGTCACGGATTGAGCGCGGACTCGGAGCCGTTGGGAGACCGGGCGCGGGCCACGGCGGGCGGGGATACCGGCCGTTCAGAATACGTGGGCGAACTGGCCCCCGGAACCGGGAACGACGTCACGAATGAGGAGTAACCGGTGAAGGGGGCGAGAGAGCCTACACAAGCCTTTTAGGCCAGCCTAAACATCAGGGTAAGCATCATTTGTAGTTGAAGACCGCTTTGCTCACCAAACTCCCAACAAAACCACCATCTCGTAACTCATTGATATTTTTCAACCCGGATCCGGTGACAGTCACCGGATCCACAGAGAACAGAGAGAGAAATCGGGCCTAATTCGGATGAAATTGGCAGACGCGGCCACCAGGTAGTCACCGCATCAAATGCTGGAAACCCCGCCAGCCGCGGGGTTCAGGGCGAAAAAAAACCAACCCGAGATCGGATTGGTTTTTTATACGTGGTGGGCCGTGTAAGATTCGAACTTACGACCGATGGATTAAGAGTCCTAGTCATATAACCATAACGTAGTTTAACCATTTTTAACAGAGCTTAACAAAACGATCATCTTCAATAGGTTATAATTTACTCGACATAAACGGAGTGGTATCAAGTTTACTGCACCACATAGCCCCGGCATAGCCCGGTCGAGGAAAGGATGACCGACAGTCTCACCCTGACGAAAAAGATCATTGACACCACTCCCCTTCCAACCGAAGGGAGAACCGTACTTCATGATGCCAAGGTCCCTGGCCTCGTTGTGCGCATCACCCCCGCAGGCACCAAGAGCTTTTTGGTTTATCGCTGGCATAACGGCAAGCCTCTTCGCGTCACCCTGGGAAAATACCCGGCGATGACGATAGAGCAGGCTCGGAAGGCAGCGCAGCAGACTTTGGCTCAACTATCGACGGGCACGAACCCCAATAAAGAAAAGCGTACAGCCAAGGCCAAAGCGGTGACCGTCGGCGAAGTTTTTGCTGAATTCAAGAACACCCGGACCTTGAAGCCACTGACGATCAAGGACATGACACAGTCACTGAACCAGGTCTTTGGAGACTGGCTGGATAAGCCCATGACTTCAATTACACGGGAAATGGTGACGAGAAAACATCGGGAATTCGGCGAGCAGTCTCAGGCTAGAGCGAATCTTGGCTTCCGATATTTCCGAGCGCTCTGGAATTTTGCCCACGCAGCCTATAAGGATGATACCGGCAACTCTCTCATTTCCGGCGAAAATCCGGTGAAGTCACTGAGTGAACTGCGAGCATGGCACCGTGTAGAGCGTCGTAAGACTTTTATAAAGCCTCATCAGCTTCGCTTTTGGTACGAGGCGATCCAAAATCTGCCCGGAAGAGATTGGGCCGACTATTTCCTGTTCACGCTGTACTGCGGGACGCGTCGCCAGGAAGGACTGGATCTGCGATGGGAGAGCGTTGACTTTGCTGACAAGACTTTCACTTTGGTGGATCCCAAAAACCACTTGGACCACACCCTCCCCATTTCGACCGAGGTGGAATCGATTTTGCGAAGACGAAAACTAGAAGCCGATAGTCGCGATCCAGACTGTCGCTCCCAGTACGTGTTCTCGGACGCAAAGGGTAATCGAATGACCAACCCCAGATATGCACTGGCAGCCGTATCAAAAGCGTCTGGCGTCAAATTTTCAATACACGATTTACGGAGATCATTTGCAACCTTCTGCGACCAGATCGACCTGCCTGCTTATGCCTTGAAAAGCCTGTTGAATCACAAAAACGGGAATGATGTTACTGCGGGCTACGTCGTCGTCACCGTCGATAGACTTCGGAGGCCCATGCAGTCGGTTTGTGATTTTATTCTGAATCAGGCTGAAGGCAGGGATGACAAGACCTTCAACGGGTAAGCTGCCTAAGAACAGCACAAAGATTCATATGGATGCGATTCCCGATTAGACCCATTACCATCCCTAATCAAACCTACACACGCGGGATGCCGATCAATGGTTGTAACATTCTCAATACAGTGATAAGGTTTCGTTAACCTCAATGGATGATGGAGAGTTCAGGATGAACGACACCCTCGTTACCGGCCTCATGGCCATTCTCATATCCTTGGCCTGCCTGCTGCAGGTCAACGATATCAACGTACTTTGGCTCTCGCTCACGCATTGTCTCCGGCCACATCTAGGCCTTAGGACTTCGCCCCGACACAGACCAAATCCAAGGCAGGGTTCTACACCCACGCGGACCTAAGTACCAAATCTCGAAGACCAGGATGGTCTTCTACTCTTTGCACGGAGGCAAGAGATGACACCTACAGATAACCTTTCGCAAGCAACTGCCCCGGAAGTATCGGATGCAGACCGCTCGACAGTCAGGCCTAGCCGCGACAACACGGCATCCGAGAAACCTGCAAGTAGCCGGCATATCGACATGGGCTTACGCCCTCCATCAGAACTCGTAGACGACAAAGCCGCATCCATATACCTGGGAGTCAGTGCCGGAACACTTTCGGTTTGGCGCTGTACAGGCCGTTATCCCCTGCCCTTCGTCAAGGTAGGAAGAAGGGTTAGATACCGCATCGGTGATCTGCTGGCTTTCGTAGAAAGCCGGACACAACTGCACACATGAGCTTGAAGACAATGAAAATCAATTAACAAGTAAACATAAGGCCGCTCGGGATTGGCGGCCTTAATAAACCAACTTCACGGAGGAAGTTATGTATCTACGCCGCGATATTATATCAGCTGTCGAAAGTTTGATCGAAGCTGGTGTGAATAATCCAGATAGCCACAACGGTTGGCTAGCGATCATTTACCCCATACTCGATAAATTCGGGCGCTCTTCCGTTTCCAGTGGAAATTAGCTTAGCCTGATGCACTTTCATCATTGCTGTTGAGGTCATCCCGGATGGATTCCAATCTGTTGTTCACGTCAGCCCTGGGTCTCAAGGCGCCTTG
>JBIIEQ010000105.1:0-8404 GCA_044237765.1 Methylococcaceae bacterium
AACCGACCGCGTAAGATTCATGGATTCCGGACGCCTTTGCAGGTCTACAACGAGATGCTTCAAATGGCTCAGAAGTCAGACAGCGTAGTTCATTAACCCGTGTTGCACTTGGTCCTTGAAACCGCCTAGTTTAACCTTTGCCTGGTGGATACATCCAACTCACAGCCTCCAACCAAAAACCCCTAAGGCTATGTTTTAAATACATTAACCGAGGAAATGGAGCTCCCACCCTTTACGACTTTGGCGGTTCAGCCACACGCACCAGATAGTTGCCCACCGCCGTGCTCGAAAGCATCAATGAAAGTACCGCTGCGCCTGCCGCTGTAGTTAATGGCTCACCCCAAGGACCACCAAAGTGGGAGGGATGGGCAAGAAAATCTCCAATAAACGTACCGAAAAAGGCGACAATCGCAAAGAACCACCGGTTTTGCTGAAGGTGTAGCCACCGCTCAAAAGCAAACAAGAGCGCCAAGAATCCGGCGATAGCCCCCGTGTACAGTGCTGTCTTCCAATGATCCAGTGTCAACGTGTGCAGATTGCCCTTAGTCATCACGACCAGACATGCCGAGGTTGTCTGCCCCAAGTGTCTAAGAAACAGGAAAATCCGCATTTTTATACTGGCTAGCACCTTGGCCATCACAAGCCCTCCGCTTATTCTCAAGACCCCTGACAAAAACTGCTCTTACGGTTTTCGCAGGCGCACATTGCCACTGCAACCCACCCCGCCGTCACCCAATCACCGACTTACCTCGACGCCAACTCCAGCCACACCGGACCATCGGTCGACGCAGTAATCTCCGCGTCGCCATGTTCCGACTGCCCGGCCGAATGTTATGGAATGACTGGCCGAATCATGTGGAATACGCAGTTTGTGGCTAGCTTGTCGAAAACCGCGAAAAAAGGCTTGCTCAAACTGCTCCAGTTCGGTCGCATTTCCCGGATCCAGCAAGCGCATTGAAACATGAGACGGCCCGATAACGCCCGAAGAAAACGTCCGGTCCTGACCTTCCAGTCCTGTTCCAGCGTGTTTTGGTTCTGTCCGATTTTCCATCGCATTTATCAAAGAACTTCAGACGGTTAGGCCGGAGACACCCGCCTCCACGACAAAGGCGCTATGGCAGGCAAATCAAAAAAATTCGCCTTCCATCCAGGGTGATTTGGATATCAATCAAGCAGCCAGAGGGCCATGGCGTCCCAGAATGGCGTCCGGGCAAGCGCGATAGCAAGCGTTGCACCCCCGATCAACAAGGCGTAGCCACCGGCATACCAATAATCCAATCTGCGGTTGACCAGCCAACTGGCCCCCAGAAACACGCCTCCCAGCACCAACATACCGAAAAAAGGCCCGAACAGCCTTTGCCACACAGTCCCCTGGTAAAGCATGGTGATGAAATCGATCCGGCTGATCGCGGCCGACAAGGTGGCCAACGTCGCCAGTAGCATCAACGGTCGGTGTGCCTGCGGATGGCCTCGCAGGGAGAGTCCCGCCAAGATTAGCGCCGCAAAGGCAAGGTTGTTGAAGACAGGCACTATCATGAATTGTCGGGGTAGCAGCCCCGCAATCCTGAGCTCGGGTGAACTGATCAGGGTCGACTCTATTGCCATTCGCCAACCCACAAAGATCAGGATCAGGGCCAGAAATGCGCTGACGCCTCCCAGCATTTTGTGGAATTCATGACGACCTGTCGCCATCAGCAAGGTCTGTATCTGGAACAGCAACACCCAGGCGGTCATGCCGACGCCATGCACGAGGGTGAGCGTCTGGATGGGGTGGGGCAAATCGTGTCCGCCATAGGCTTTGCCACCGAGATAGAAAGGCAGGAAGCCGATGACCATCAAAATCAGCAGTATTCCCGCGCAGGCCGGATAAAACAGCCTGCCGCAGGCGTATCGAGCCAACCCGCTCACACCGACCCCGTACGACAGCACGCAGCAGCGATGCGGGCTCGGTCAGGCCCGCGCACAATCATTTAGACACCAACCCCGCAGCGGCATCGGGTAACCCCGTGACGGTTTGCTGAAGTTTAAGGTGACCGCCAATCCCCACCCGGTAAAGTCCCATGGCATGCTCACCACTCAATATGACTGCCAGGGTTTTCCCATCCTGGCTGAACGTCATATCCCGCGGGTGATTGTCTGGGCCGGTATCGGCGCTGATCCCATCCGGACGCAACATACTCGGCCACCCCTGCTCCCGCAAACGTAATCCCGTCAAGGTATGACTACCGGCATTGGCGGCATAAAGCAGGCGTCGCCGCGCCGATAGCGCTGACCAGCAGGCAGCCGTTTGGCCTGAAAAAAGGGGAGTACCCAGGGAAACCAGATCACCTTGGCGGTCAAACCGATAGGCGCCCACGGCAGACTGCTCCGGCCCTTGACCCGCAAACAGGCTGTAGATCGTCTTGCCAAGGAACGACAGGGCATAGGGCGACTTCGCTACCGTCTCAATGGTTTGAGCCGTTGGGGAGAGCACGCCATTTGGGCCAATGGCATAGGTAGCCAGCCGATTGACGCCGCGTTCGGCAACGACCAGATGCCGACCATCCGCGGTGACCCCCAGGCTGGTGGCCCGGGCCTCCGTTGAACTGAGCGGGCGAACCGTACCATCCGCCAATGGTTCCAGACGGCCCACGGCGGTCAGTTTAAAACTGGCGATGTCGCCACTGCCGCTATTCAATACATAGACACGGCGTCCGCTGACGGCAATGCTCAATGGCTGCTTGCCCCCGCTGTCACGCACGGCCGTCAGTCGCGGCCCGTGAGCCCCCAGACGAAAGGCGCTGATTTGGTCACTACCGGCGTTGACCGCCAGCAACCACTGGCGATCATGACTGACCGCAATGCTGCCGGCCGCCTGGAGGTTGCGGCCAGTGCCCAGCCCACCCGTGGCAAAACGTCCCGCTTCCGCCATTACACCGTCTGACCCTGACCGAAAACGGATCAGCTGGTTTTCTCCCGCATTATTGCTGGTGGTGTAAAACACCTGTGAGGCCGCGACAGGAAGGATTTGCAGACTGAAACACAGCAACAAAAACCCCGGGAGTCTCAGACGACGGCCCCCGGAACAACAAGTGGCTTCCGGCATTAGATTGCCCTAATCAGGTATGGGAAAAACAGAGATCAGCCCGGAAATAAGCGGCACACAACCGAAACCCGGGGCATCAAATGCCAGCCATAGGCAGCGCATCCAACGAGAAGGCTTATTTAGGGAAGACTGCACTCTTGGCGCCGTCCAAAACCGAGAATTTCATATCGATCTTCACCCAGACGGGATCCACTCGGGTATAGATCGCCTGGCCTCTGGCGCCATTGAAACGCCCGGTGCCTCCGACCACTGCGCGGTATGAGGGTTGGTTGGTGACCATCCAATTATCAGGCACGGCGGCGGTGCTGATCCCATCGATCACAATCGTGTCACTTGGATTGGGAAAGGACATGATCATGTGGAACAGCCGCGTTTCCAACCCACCCGGCTGACTGGCTGCTTTGGTGATGGTCATGGAGGTATCGGCCGTGGCGACCTCGGGCCCGCCAATCGATCGGTGCAGCGTATTGTTGGTCGCCATGATGTCAGCCATTCCACGACCATCACCGTCACCATCCATCATTTTGTACTGCATGATTTGGCTGTACACGGTGAATTTGTAGGTTCGGCCGGTATCTGCCTGGACCGGGGCGACCATGGCCAGCGCCAACAAACACACCAAGGCATGGATTCCATTCAGCTTGATCGTCATTTGACTTCTCCCAAGATTAACAATGAAAAATTACTGGGGGCTTAACCCAGTTCGAGCGTAGTCACGCCGAAGACCCGCCGATGTTCGAGCTCAGGGAAGGGCCCCAAATACATGCGCGCGCAGCCAAAGACTTCTTCCATTTCAAGCGCTTTAACCAAGGCCAGGGCCTCGGGGTTGTTTTCCGGCACATCGATGGAAATCAGGCTATGGCCAGCAAAGGCGGACAATTCGCTCAAAAGACTAAGGGCAACGACCTGATCATCGGCAAAGAGCGGACCAATCCGACAGCCATCACGGCAGCGCCGGATCACGCCATAGCCACAGAGCCGGCCATGGCGGTGAGCGGCCAACGCCAGCGACTCTGGCAGAACCATCCAGGCATGCAGGAATTTGTCGCGATTCGACGGAAAACAGCGTCGGTCGTAATCCCGCACATCATCAAACGGGATCCGATCAATAGGCAGGACTTCGATGCCATCGTCCTGGCCTTGGGTCAACACGGGTGCGATGTTACCGCTGTAGCGGAGATCCCGATGGGCGCGCACGAATCCTCCCCTGGCATAGTAAGGCTCCATGTCGAACACCCCATCCATGCCGATGGATGCTCCCGGCCGCAATCTGGCCTTGAGTCGATCCCGGCGGGCAAGCCACAGGGCATTGCCGTAACCCTTGCCTCTGTGCTCCGGCCGCACAATGAAGAACCCCATGAAACCAAAGTCGACCCCATAGGCAGTGATGGCGCCACCGCCAATCAATTCGCCCTGCAGTTCGGCGGCAATAAAGGCCTCGGGATCCGTGGCCCAATAGGCGTCGGCGTCGTGCAGCCCCGGGTTCCAGCCTTCCAGGGCAGCCCACTCGACAAGTTCGTCGATCTCGGCTCGCATCATGTTGCGGAGAACAAGTTCGGAATTCATGGTTGCATTGGTATCTTCGTGGGGATTGATTCGGTGGGCTCCTGCCCGGACAGCCGGCCCTCAGGCATCGATGCTGTTCACATCATCATCGTAGGAATCCCAGTCGTCTTCAGAGGCCGGGTAGTTCTCTCCGAAACCGGACTGAACTCCATCCTGATGTTCAGGATATCCATCACCGTAATACTGGTTGACGGTGACACTTTCCGGCCCGCCGTGTGGGTTGTCATAGGCTGCATCGTTAAAATCGGAGCCATGTGAATGATGGTCCATCAGGCTTTCTATGCCATGAAACAGAAAGGCACCGCCGGCGACACCCGCTGCGGTAGCGGCGGCGGCCCCCAGAAAGCTGCCTACAGGGCTTCCCCCCCAGGGACCCCCACCCATCGGTACAGCGCCCATTGGGGCCGGTGCACTCGGCGAGGAATAGGGGTTCCTGGGTGGAGCGGCGGCCCAGGGGTCGCGACTCAGAAAGTCGCCAGACGCGGAGGGCGCCGATTGACGGCGGGCCTCATCCAGCTGCTGCTGCAGCGACTGCATCCGTGCCTGTGCCGTAAGCAAGGCCTGATTCTGAAACAGGGCTTTCTGCACCAGCAGGTAAAGGGCATCGGGTTGTGAGGCGGCCGCCTCCCGAATCATCCGGTCGGCTTCGGCGTCCTTGCTGACACCGCGGATCAGGGTGAGCTGGCTGAGAAATTCTTGCAGGCGTCGGCTTTCTTCGTTGTTCATGGATATCTACCGGAGATTGATTCACATAAGGGCCCTCTGGGCCCACCCTCAAGGCGACATTTTCAGCTGATCACGCCCAGGCTGCCAGCCATTCTGGCCAATCCCGGCATAAACGCGGCTATCCTGGCCATGAAATCGGCATCCCTCGCGAAGTCAAACATCGACCGTCAAGCCTAGCTCAACATACTGCAAAGCCGGCAATCTCAATGATCGAGCGAGATTTTCATCATGGCGGTGCATCCATCGATAAGACCAGCGAACCGCAATGGGAAGACCTTCACGTACCCCGGTACGGAGATCTTCCCGGGCCGCGAAGTAGACGACATCGTCCAATGTTTTCCACCACCCGCGTTCTTGGCCCAGCTGTTCGACGGCGTCCATGGAAGCGCTCTCGGCAAAACCAAACGACGCAATGATCCGATAGATCCCGTTGCCAAACTCCTCCACCTGGATACGCTGAGCATCGGCGACGCGCGGTACACCCAGCGTCAGGAAATCAACCACCACAGCCGGCTGGTAGACCATTGAGGTCAGCTGAACCTGGCGCAACAACGCATGAGGCGTGACTTCCAAGTCGGTCGGAAACGGCAAATGCTGAAAGAACACGGCCGGACGTGGCTGAAAGTGCAGGTCACTTCGGTTCGCCACCAACTCAGAAAACAAGGGGAGTGGCATGTCCAGACGCTGCCCCAAACTCATCAGGTGTCGGTTACCTGACACCCAGCTGGCCATGAACCAGGTAAACAGGACTGACAAGAGCGCCGGCACGTAGCCACCTTCCGGTAATTTGGCCAGTGCGGCACCAAAAAACAGGGCATCCAGCGGCAGGGCGAAAAGACAGAATGAAACAATTTTCAGCCAAGACCAGCGCCATACGTAATAGACCACGAAGGTAAAAGCGATCGTGGTCAGCAACATGGTGGTCGCCACTGCAAAGCCATAAGCCCCCGCCATGGCCGAGGGGGAACCGAATCCGAGCACAAAGCCCACGGTACCCAAGGCTAGTAACCCGTTAATACGAGGCACATAGATCTGTCCGGATTCTTGCTCCGAGGTTTGCTCAATGCGGAGTCGCGGCAGGAAGTTCATATGGATGGCCTGACTGGCCAGCGAGAACATGCCGGAAATAACCGCCTGACTGGCGATGATGCTGGCCGCCGTAGCCAACAGCACCATCGGCACGAGGCCGGCGGATGGAACCATCGCAAAGAACGGCGAGTGACTCTCGTCGGGGACGAATGGATTCTGCAACAGAAGTGCGCCCTGCCCGAAGTAATTCAGCAACAGGGACAACAGGGCAATGCCATACCAGGCAAAGCTGATGGGACGGCGACCAAAATGACCCATATCCGCATAAATAGCCTCGGCCCCGGTGACCGCCAACATGACCGACCCCAGTAGACTGAAAATTTCGGCCCACGTTAGCGATACCAATAGGTGCAGCGCCGGCAGAGGTGATAGGGCCCCCAGAATTTCAGGCGTTTGCAAAATCTGTACAAGACCCAATCCCGCAATGACTGCAAACCAAATCAGCATGACTGGCCCGAACAAAGCACCCAAAACCCCCGTGCCATAGCGCTGGATGAAAAACAGTCCGCCGATGATGGCCAGGCTGGCCAGCTTGATCCAGTGTTCGATACCATCAAACTCAACCCGCAGACCATCCACCGCCGACATCACCGACAGGGCCGGGGTGATCATGCTATCCGCCAGTAGCAGGGCAGCCGCCAATAAGGCGATTCCGGTGGCCAAGACTTCCATGCCTGGCGCCATCCGACCGGAACTGCGTAGTAAAGCCAGAATAGCGAAAATACCCCCTTCACCATGGTTATCGGCGCGAGTGATGAACAAGAGATACTTAACGGTCACCACCAGCAGCAACGACCAGAAGATCATGGAGGTGACCCCCAACACCGAGTCTGCCGATGAAGAAACCCCATCGACCCGCATGCATTCGGCCACCGCATACATCGGACTGGTTCCGATGTCGCCGAACACGATGCCCAGCGCCGCCAGCGCGATGTAAGCCGTACGCAAGGGAGAAATCACATGGGATGAGGTCATACTGGGGCCCACAAAAATAAAGCGTAATAAAGGAGTGACAACCTACGAAAATAGGCCTAAGAGGCTCCGGCTTTGAGCGTCTCTATCAGATAGATGTAATCGGTTGGCTTGACACTGACACCGCCGCGAAATGGGTTATCGACGGCAGCAATCAAAAACACCATGAGTCCGAGAAAAGTGCAATACAAGCCGATCATCAGCGCGTGTGCCAATGATGACGACAAGTGGTAGAAATAGGTCATACCAATCGACAACACTCCACCAAGGATGATCACATACCAAAACACATCAGGCACACGTTCGTCCTCTACAGCATCGATCCGCTGCTGACGCAGTTCAATCATCCGATTGTAGGCATCCAGGCTCCTCGCAAACATTTCCTGTTCATTCATGGAACTTGGCTGGTAACTGGTCAACTCATCGTGGAACTCTGCGAGCGTATGCGTCCATTCTCTTGGCACCCTACCCATCGCGTGTTCAGGCCACTCCTCGTCAACGATCAACTTTAGATAGTTTTTCAGGAGCACTTGCAGTCTGGAACGCTTGGGTTCATGCAGAGCATCGACATCACTGTAAAGGGCGGCAATCGTACCCGCCTCCTTGCTAAGGATCTCCTCGACATCGTCAAAGTTGTTCCAGTTTGCAACGGCCACCATACCCAATAGCAACCCATACAGAACCCCCACACCACCGAAGAAGCCGTTAACGACCTCATTGGTACCCAGATGAAGACGACAGTGTTCCTGGATCCAATCTTTGGTCAACAAGAATCCACCCAAGCCAATGATCAAAAAGCTCAGTACAGTCGCCAATCCGAGAAACCAGGTGGGTATCCCGTAGACCAGTTCAATCACATATCCGTTGGAATAAGACACTAGGCATTACCTCATCATGTCAAAATCGGACGAAACCATACCTACCACCGGCGAATGGTGTTTCTGTAGGAGGGTACAACGGCGCACT
>JBIIEQ010000040.1:0-30001 GCA_044237765.1 Methylococcaceae bacterium
GAACGGAATCGCCCGCCTCGCTCAAGTCATCGAGGGGGTGGTGTTCAGGGATGGAGTACAGGACAACATCGAGAAGATTGCCGCCTGAGCAAACCTGCTCAGATACACAACAATTGACCATTTCTCATGAACTTGTGATGTTACCCTCTGAGTCCGACTGCGGCCGTTGAGCTTTTGTGAGGTTTCTTAGATAAGTGCGTTAGAAACTCTCTGCGAAATGGGCTTGGTGCGATAGGTGAAAGCCGCAGCTAATGACCTGCCGTTGGGGGCAACCGAGCACAGTGGTATGAGCCGTGCTTAGCAGTGCAAAGATCGGTACAGAACAAGACCTGAGCCGGTTCTTTTCGCGACGTCACTGGATGCGGGCGCTTAAGTTGGATGTAAACCATTGATTTAATAATAAATATGAAAACCTTCTATAATACCCTGACTACGGCAGCACTCACTGTGTTGCTGTACATCGGCACACCCGGTGGCCCTGCGCTGGCTAATCTGTCGGTCGACACGCCGATCAGTTCGGCAGACAACGTCCAGACCGCGGCAACCACTCCAGCCACCCCTTCGCTCAGCGGCCTGCAGGCGATGGACCTAGGCATGCCCAGCATGCCACCCCTGCCCAATGAGCCCAAGCAACGTTACAAAATGGTGGACGCGGGCGGCACCGCCGTGTGTGCGATCCGCGCCGGCGGGAATGGCATTGATTGTTATGGTTTCGATCAACTGCAGCAGGCCGAGCCGCCGAAGGGACAGTTTGAATCCCTGTCCATGGGGCAATTCCACGGCTGTGCCTTGAGCAAAGTCGGGAAAATGAGCTGCTGGGGGGACCCCGAAGCCTACCCAACGCCCGAAGAAAGCGGAAACAAACGCTACAAGCTGCTCAGTGCCGGTACTGACCACACCTGTGCGCTGGGACACCGCGGCGGATTGACTTGCTGGGGCAATAATGACTTTGGTGAATTGAATGTGCCACCGGGTCAGTACCTGGATGTATCCGCCAAATCCGATCACACCTGCGCTATTGACAAGGGCCACAACCTGCTGTGCTGGGGTGACCAGGCCTTTACCAGTTACGGCCCATTTACGGGCCAATACACCGATGTCAGCACCGGTAACCTGCATGTTTGTGCATTGCGGAAAAGCGACAAACGCGCCGTATGCTGGGGCAATAACGCCTATGGCCAGGCGACACCGCCGATGGACGAATTTGTCAGCCTGACCTCTGGCAGCTATCACACCTGCGGCCAACGCGCCGACAAAACCGCCTCCTGCTGGGGCAAAAATGATTATGGTCAAGCCGAACAGGATGGTCGACGATTTGCCCAGATTTCGGCGGGCGGCAATCTGACCTGCGTCCTGATTCAAGGCAGCCGCCGCTTGGCCTGTCAGGGCAGCTTTGCCTTTAATGACGACCTGTTCAAGTCCAGTACTGGCGATCGTGAGGCGGCGCTGAGCCGGTCTGGCGTTGTGAGACCACAAAGCTCGCTGGATAGTTGGCTGTCCGGGGGCTTGGATTGGTTCGGCAGTTCCCTATCGGACGGGCTGGAGACCTTCTTTGACCCGGATCTCAAAGGATTTGTCAAGGCGGCCAAGTTCGGGAATATTGGCTTTGGGCTGGCTTCGTTCCTGATCAGCAATCTGCTGGGTGAAGAGGATCCCAATGAAGCCCGGTTCAAGGAAATCCAACAGCAACTGGCGGACATCAAGGTCAGCCTGACTGAAATATCAGCTGCCATCCAGACCCTCAACACCATGTTGGCTAGCACCAATTACATGGTGGCGGCCAACTGGTGTGATGCCGCTATCGATCCGCTGGCAAAGGTTGAGAAGGATGTCAGGATTGGCATCAGCTACAAGGGACCCATCGGCAACTGGCGAATTTTGATGGATGACTACCAGAAATATCTGAATGAGCTGGAAACCCTCAAGAAAACCAGCTTGGAAACTAAGCAGCCCATTGATCAGGCCATTCTGGACCAAAAGTTGACGGCCCTGCTGGCCAAGGTCGATCAGTTCAAGAAAGATTGGCTGAGCAAGGAGCCAAATGGCAAAAACATCGAGCGCATGCGGCATGACTTGACCAAAATGCTACTTGGGGAAACCCTCACCTCCCCCCTGGAGGCCTGCAAGGCCAAGAGTTTCCAGGCCTGGAAATCCTCGCCCAATCTGTATCCGTTTGATGATCGGCCCATCTGGGCGGAAGCCAGCAAGGTCTTCATTAAATCCATGAACATCCAGGATCAAATCGCCGACATCGAGACCGGCGTGAATGCGTTCGATATGATGCGCGTCTTCCAGGCACCTATGAAGGATGCGCAGGGCAACCCCATTCCGGTTTATCAGTGGGAGCCCAAGGAAGGTGAGCAGGGTGTCTGCAAGCTGGCGGAAAATTCCCCGGGGGCCAATCCGCGACTGAAGGCAGTCTGGGGAACGGAGAGGGACAAGGGACCGTGCCAGGTCCATCAGGACATCGTCAAGGACATTTACCTCGGACAGGTGCAGCAGTTCGAAGCTATGGGCGGCGCCTACAGCGATGACAACGTCGTCCTGTCGATGACCAGCCAGCAGATGGGCGCTAATCCCAGCGCTGATAACCAAGGCCAGTCCAACTGGCTATGGTTCCGAAGTGTCGAAAATGGTGCGGTAAAGGAAGCCTTTAGTGGGATGCAAAAGGAAGAGAGGAACGACCCAGCCTATCACCCTTCGTACAACAAGAAATGGACTGCTGGCATCAGCAACTATAAGGCTCAGATGAGCTCCCCCTTTAATAATGTTTTACCCAAAGATTTGAATGGCAATGATGACTACCGGGAATATCTGACAACCACTTCCTCAGATACAAACGCTGCTAGATTTTTTGTATGGCATAGCAACGGGCAAGCCTGGAGGGATGCATTTCAGGCGCGCGCGGATATAAAAAATGCAAGAGCGAATGAAAAGGATCGATACGAGGACTTCATGGCCACCATGGCCGCAATCAAGGATCCTGTAAAAAATGTAACCGCATTTCCAGGTCTATCAAAAAAACCATTCTGGGCGCTAAATAATGATGGTTCTGTTTTTCCTGAGTTATTTGATATTAGACTGAGATCACCTGGAAACTCCTCTTTACCAAGTCCCGGTTATTATAGAAAGAAAGCCTTGCCTTGTTTTATGGCTGAAAACATCAATGATGGGCGCAATGCTGATGGAGGGATGGATGGGCATTCCTGGTATCACCCAAATATTAATGATGAGAGTTATGACGAAAGCAAAAGGCAGTATCTTAAATTATCTGGCAAGGTGTGTGGGAGCGAGGAATTCACTGCCCTGCTCAGAACAAACGCAACGCTTGAATGGAAAGAAGGGATTGATTGTAGCTGGTACCATAGATGTTGGGGTCTGGCCCCCATCTTTGCAAAAAATCCAAAGTTTGATCAGTACAAGGATTATTTTGGCGGCAACTACCGTTTGATTTACGAAAATAATCTTAGAGGTGACAGGAAATTTGAGGCGGTTTGGGGCTTGAAAGGAATCATTGACAAAATGGACCTCTACCATCTGCCCGTAGTGAAGATCAGCGGCATGCCTTGCAATCAAAAAGTCGTCGCCGATAATATCGAGCGGATTTGGCTGGGTATGGACAAGAACCCCGTTTACTCTCTCCGGTCGGGTGAACGCAGTACCGGGGACGGCAAAACTACCGTGCCCAGCGTCTGCGGCAATAATATGGATCGTATGATTAACACGTATGTTCCTCGGTCACAATATATCGACATGCCCGGCATACGGGATATATCGGCGCAGTAAATATCAATCAGCTCTAGTGGCGTGATGGAGTGACGGTGGGGCCAAGGAAATGCCCCACCTGACTTTCCTCAATTCCAGACGAACGAGCGATTGCTGCGTACTACAAGCTGTTTTGCTTGACGGGTTCCAGCGTTGCAATCTAGTCGAAGAGGGGGACTCCAAAATGAAGGGGTTTAACAATGAATAAGTTAAATAATCGGTTTTTTAGCCTAATGCTCAGCTTAGGGTTGGGCGGTCTAAACACTATGAATATAGCGCAGGCCACAGAAGCCCCGGCGTATTGTACGGAGAAGGGCATTTGCCCCGGTCTGGGCCAAGGCTTTTACCTGCCTGCGATCAACCTGCTGGATGCAGAGAAACAAACCAGTGGTCGTCAAATCCTCAACAAGACGACCATTGATGAGTGTGCTGAAAAGAAGCCCTTTCCTACGATGGATAGTAATTTCAGCTCCTGGGAAACCTCTGACACGGCAATAAAGAGTTGGAGCAATTCCTTTAATACTAAGGGTTCGGGTATTAACGTCCCGATTGGAGCGTTTACGCTGGGAGCGACTATCGATGCTAGTTTTGAGAAATCGACGACGACAACGGCAGACTCTAAAGGAATAGAGCTAAATATAATAAAATCTATCAGTGTTGTCGACATCAAGGAAACAGCAGATTGCTGGTCAAAAGCCAATTTGACCGATGCGTTCAAGGACGCCTTTGAGAGTCTCCCTCTGGATGATCCGAAAAATGCCTATCAATCCAGTTATTGGGCTAAATATATATCCTTTTTAAGGGCTTGGGGATCGCATATACAGGTCAAGCAGGTGCAGGGTAGTTATTTGCGGATTACTGAATCAGAAAAATCCAGTACCAAGGTCACGACAACGCAGATGAAGACTAAGGCCTGTGCAAAATTTGCCAGCTATGTCGAAGCCTGTAACACCTATGACAGGAATGCGCGGGATGAGGCGAGCAAGCTGGATATCAAGGAAAATATATACGTGTTTGGTGGCAGTGCTGCGGCACGCGATGCCCTGCTTGCGGATCAGTCTGGCGGTTATGATGATAAAGAAATTCGTGATTTTGTAGAGTCCGCCCCCAATAGTACACAGCCGACAAGCTTTCAATACAAGGCCCTATGGCAGCTCTTGAATGGCCAATACGATAAGGAATGTTCCGATGCCGTTAAACTGGATCCAAATAATAAAACAACTCATCCAGCCTGCAACAATCTTCAGCGTGTGACTAACCTCGAAGCCGCCTATGACGGTTTTGGAGCTTACGGATGCGTCTCTAATATAACCGCCCCGTCCAAGGCCGGTGGCGTGGGGTATTTCGTAGCAGGGATGGTCGCTGAACCCCCGGATGGACTGGGTACCTATCACTACGTTTGTAAGATGGCCAAAACCGGCTGTATGACCGACAACGACTGCCATAACGCAGACTATTTTTGGTCAACGGAATGTTACTGTGACGGCCCCAGTTGTATTGGTCCAGCATTGGTGCCGGGTACCAAGCAATATAAGAGCGTCGTGACACGCACGCCTAAGCTTAAAGAAGGGGATGGGGACCGGGGTATTCATGCTTCCTGTCCGGATACTAAAAACACTTGCGGCTGTAATACGGCATGGGGAGTCAACAACCAAGGTGAGCGTGAGCTCTGGAGTCAGGCATTGGGCGGTCCAGGCCAGGGTGCCAATGACACGCCTGTTGCCCAAAACCTGGCCATTTCGGTCAGTACGGCGGCTAACGAAGACCCGGCTGATGCAGAAGAACAATTCAACATTAGTGTCATTATCAAGGAACCCATACCTGGTAACCACGATAAAACTGAACGGTCAAAAAACCTGCCGGAAACCATTGTAGTAACCAGTGCAGATCCTTTGGCATCTATTGAGTGCCCCGGCAAGTGCACAGCCCGCTTCTTTAAAGGCGCTGACGTCACCCTGGTTGCAAGCGCCAAAAATGGCGCATTGAGATTCAAACGCTGGAGTCTGAATACCTGTACCAACAAACGGGGTACAAGCCGCACCTGTACTCTGCCCAAGCTGAATAGCAGCATCAATCTTGAGGTGCAGTACGAATAAACCAGTGCGGTTCCGGGTAAGGATAGGTGCACGCGCCTGACTTACCCCAGCGTAAGCTTTATCGAGAGATTCCTCTGATTAGCCAGAGTTACTCTATGCTTGCTTGCTAGGCAAGGGTCACCTCAGCAATCGATGCCGGTCCGGCTGGGGCTTTTAGAGTGGATCTTCCAGCAGGGCGATTGGGCTATGCGGGATGGGGGTACTCAGGATGCTCTTGTCTTGCTATTTGATTGGTATACCGAGTCTGTCAGCCCGCTTCCGCAATTGACCGGTAACCTTCGTCGCTTAGCAGACCATCGACGTCTGCGGGATTGTCGGGTGTCATTTTGATGAGCCAGACGGCATAGGCATCGGTGTTCAGGCTCTCGGGCGCGATCGTCGCCTCCTCGTTGACGGCTGTGATGCTACCGGCGACCGGGGCATGGACATCGGAGGCGGCCTTGACCGATTCCACGACGATAATGGGCTTGCGTGCGGTGCAATGGCTGCCCACCTCCGGCAGCTCGATGTACACCAGATCACCCAGCGCTTCCTGGGCGTGATCGGTGATGCCCACTGTTAGGGTGCCGTCCGGCTCGCGGCGGACCCATTCGTGTGAGTCGGTGTAATTGAGATGCGCTGGAATATCTGACATGGTCTCTCCTGTTTTTTGCATAAAGTCTGATCATATCAGTCTTGCCTCTGATACTGGGCCACGTAGGCGCCAATGAGGCGAGCGATGAGTATGGTTAGGAAAAGCTGGCCAGCCAGGGCCTCTACAATCGCTAATGATCGGCCCGCGCGTGTGAGTGGAACGATGTCGCCGTAACCCACCGTTGCCAGGGTTACAAAGCTGAAATAGAAGAAATCATCCTTTTCCATGACCCCATGGTTACCCTTGAAGGACCCCGGATTGGCCATTTCAAGGAACTCATAGAAGTAGGCCCAAACCAGTCCGAGAAGGAGATAGGCGCTAACTGCAGCAAAGATGACGTCATGATTAACGCGATGCCGTTCGGCCCAGACGTGTGCAATGACGTTGTAGAGCGCATGCAAGAAAAACAGCATGGCCGAGCCCTGCACCAGAATCGGCACCAGCCAGTAATAGCTGAGGTGCAGGTGAATACGGCCGGCGAGGCCGATGCTGGCGAGTAAAATGGCCACCCAGTATTGGTTTTTCTGCTTTCTTGCGGCGTGAATTCCGGTGAAAAACACCATCGTGAACAGGATGTCCACGGAGAGCCCCCGCTGGTCGCCTTCCTCCAGAAATGGCCTGATCAACATCATCAGGAGAATGGCGAGACTGAGTAACCCATAGTTGCCAATGGTCCTCTGCATGCGAGCCAGGAATGTCAGTGAATATTCCATATTGAAACGATAGTTTGTAGGTAGAACACCTCAATGACCCCGATGATGCAACCGGACGCACCCAAGCAGTCGGTTGTAGCCCACTCAGCAATCCATGCCGCTATGCCCACTCTGACGCGCTTCTCATACGCCATGCTAATCCTGTTGATTATTGCCATTCGCGCCGACGGCGCGCCTGATTGTGTTGATCGGGAGACTTTATCGCGTTTTGAGGCACTGGCAGCAATACAATCCCTGCAGGTTGATCTGCTTAGTCATGATAGCGCCACCGAGACTCTGGAGCGGTGGTGCAAGGGACTGGGGCAGGTCAATCCAGCGATTATCACCGCCGAGCGTTCAAAAATGGTCGATCCCCAGCCAACCCCGGAAATACGCCAATATCTGCGTGTCGGCCCTGAAATAGCGCTCAAGTTCAGGCATGTCCGTCTGAAGTGTGGTGACATGGTGCTATCGGAAGCCGATAACTGGTATGTGCCTGCGCGTCTGACGCCGGTCATGAACAAAGCTCTGAATAGCTCGGAACGCCCCTTTGGCAAAGTGGTTAAGCCTTTGGGATTCACTCGGCACACGCTATCCGCCAGTCTGCTTTGGGCGGCTCTGTCGGACCCAAGGAGAACTCTTGTCAAGTCGTCATCGGGGGAAATGGCTCCGCCGTATTTTCTGTTCGAGCACAGGGCTTTGTTGCAAACCGGAAACGGGACACCATTTAGCCTGCTGATTGAGCGTTACACCCGCAATCTTATCAAACCTGCTCGTCTGGCCTTTAACTAGCCAGGCTCCAAGTATCATTCATCGCAACCTGCTGAAGCGCTGCCGATTTAACGAGTAGAATCCGGTTTTTGAATAATCGTGAGGTGGAGAGCATGCTAAAACGACTGATTGTTCCGGCATTGATATTGGCCGCTAACCTGGCAGGATGTGGGCCAAGCATTGGAGTGGGCGTCGGTGGCATGCCGATGGGCTACGGAATGATGGGCATGCCCATGGGCGGATTCTATGGTGGCAGCTATGGACATACGAATGTCTATGCCTATAACCACACGACAGACGTTTATGCCTCGAATCACAACAATGCATTCGTCGACAATCATGCCGGTGGTGATTTTTATCATCCTGGCCGCGGTCGTTAAGGAGAACTCAGGAATATGAAGAAAATTGCACTTGCCATGCTGTTTGCCGCCAGTCACCCGGCGGTGGCGGCCGATGTGGATTTGATCAAAAAACTCGATCCCGCCTGGAAATCGATGGAGTCGCGGGTCACCCGCTTGGTCGGGAAATCCGGCCAACGTACCCTGCTGGATATGGCATTCGCCCAGGTCGCGGTCGATGCATGCCCTAGCCTTGCCATCAATGCCAAGGCTTATGACGAGGCCCTTACTCGCTTGAGCAGCGGCAAGACCAAGGATGCGGGTGAGCATCGACGCTTTGAGCAGGTACTGATGACCGACTTCGGCGTTTACACCGGCCTGGTGGTAGCGGAAAGCTTCCTAGACAAGCCGGGATTTTGTCAGAGCGTGGAAAATATCAAAAACAACAAGGGTGGTCCGACCCTGTTTTGGGTCACCAAGAAATAGGCGAAGCCAGGTGATTTAGTCGCCGGGCTAATTCAACGATGGCGGCGGTGGAGCCAGAACCTCCCGGCTGCCATTGGTTTCTGCCGGCCCGACAATGCCCGCATTCTCCATATCTTCGATCATGCGTGCTGCCCGGTTATAACCGACCTTGAAGCGCCGCTGAACGCTGGAAATCGATGCCTTACGTGACTCCGTGACAAAACGAACCGCCTCATCATAAAGCGCATCGGATTCTTCACCGCCCTCACTACCGCCCTTGTAACCCGAGAAATCGCCGCCGCCTTCCTCGGAAAAGCGGGTGATGTCTTCGATGTAGTCGGGTGGCCCGGTTCGTTTGAGGAACTCCACGACATGATGTACTTCGTCATCGGACACGAAGGCTCCATGGGCGCGCATGGGTAACCCGGTGCCGGGCGGCAGGTACAGCATGTCACCATTACCCAGCAATGATTCGGCACCGCCCTGATCAAGGATTGTGCGCGAGTCGATCTTGGAAGATACCTGGAAAGCCAGGCGGGTCGGAATGTTGGCCTTGATCAGGCCGGTGATGACATCCACGGAGGGCCGCTGGGTCGCCAGAATGAGGTGCAGACCGGCGGCGCGGGCTTTCTGAGCCAGACGCGCAATGAGTTCTTCAACCTTCTTGCCTACGATCATCATCATGTCGGCCAGCTCGTCGATGACGATGACGATGAAGGGCAGGGGTTCGAGAAAAGGTTGCTCGTCGTTCTCGGTCATCAGGTCGGGCGCCCACAGCGGATCACGAATGGGTTCTCCGGCCTCAATGGCGTCATTGATTTTTTGATTGAAACCAGCCAGGTTCCTGACGCCCATCAGTGACATCAGCTTGTAGCGTCGCTCCATCTCGGCAACGCACCAGCGCAGCGCATTGGCGGCTTCCTTCATGTCGGTGACGACGGGCGTCAGCAGATGCGGGATGCCTTCGTAGATGGATAACTCCAGCATTTTTGGATCAATCATGATGAGCCGCACATCCTCGGGCCTGGCCTTGTAAAGCATGCTTAGAATCATGACGTTCACCGCGACCGATTTACCCGAGCCGGTGGTGCCTGCGACCAGCAGATGGGGCATGCGTGCCAGATTGGCAACGACGGGGTTGCCGCTGATGTCCTTGCCCAGTGTCAGGGTCAGTGGTGAATGGCTGTCCTGATAGGCCGATGAGGCCAGCACGGAATGGAGCAGGACTGTTTCCCGTTCCTCGTTGGGGATTTCGAGGCCGATGACAGTTTTGCCCGGAATGATCTCGACCACACGCACGCTGGTGACTGAGAGGGTTCTAGCCAAATCCTTGGCCAGCCCGCTGATCCGGCTGACCTTCACTCCCGGAGCGGGCTGAACTTCAAACCGGGTGATGACAGGGCCAGGATGCACCTCCATGACCTGCACCTCCACCCCGAAATCGTCGAGAATGGACTCCAGTTGCCGAGACATTTCTTCGAGCTGGGCATTCGAGTAGCCCCGGATACGTGGGGCCCGGTTATTGAGTAAATCCAGTGAGGGCAACTCGCCGGCGTCGACGGGCGCGAGATGTGATTTTTTTTCCGATTTTCGTGGCTTGATGCTGATGGGGCCCGTTGAACTGGCCGAAGCAGCCATGGGAAGCTCAGGCGCGAGCGAAGACTCTTCCACCCGCTTGTGACGAATCAAGGGTTCTGATTCGGTTGGCGTAGCGTCCGCCGATCCGGAATGCATCGCCTCGGCTCTCTTCCTCAGCCACTGTCTGGCTTCAATTTTGCCGACTATGGGTTTGAACCATTCGGCCAAGCGAAGGCCACTGCCGCCGGCGGCGTCGAGTACCCACACCCAGGACAATCCGCTAAACAGTGAGACGCCCGCCAGGAAAAGGGCAAGGAGAAGAATGGTCATGCCGGTCGTGCCAAAGGCACTGAAGAAATGCTCGGAAACCTCCTGTCCGAGAATCCCGCCATAACCCTCCGGCAGCGAAATGCGGGGGCGGATCATGAAGCGTTCGGTGATCCCGGTGGCGGCGGTAAGCGCGATGATGAAACCAACCCAGCGCAACGCTCTGTCCAGGGGCGATGTTTTATCAGCTTCGGCGTTGCGATAGATCAGATAACCATGAACGGCCAGAATGATGGGCAGGAGGTAGGCGCTGATCCCGAATACCGAGAGAAAGAAATCAGCCAGCCAGGCACCGAAGGATCCTGCCGCGTTGTGAATTTCCGTTCTGGAATTGGCCGCATGTCGCCAACCAGGATCGTCCATGTGGAAACTCATGAGCGATATAAAAAGCAGCATGGAGACCGCGAGATAAACGAGCAGGGCGGATTCTCTCAATCCACGGAGCAGCGTTGCGCCAAGTTCCCGACCTATCGCGAACTTCCTGTAGAAGTCAGTCAACCATGCCCCCAGTTTATAAGGGCCCGCCAATGTTCCGATCTTGGGGCCGGCGAGCGTATTGCCCTAAAATCAATTCGGTATTTTGCCCTAGCTGGCGAATGAGGTCATGCTCCTTGCACGAATGGGGGTCGACCGGTTTCCTAATCATGGCTATTCTTCCCGGCTAGGATTCATTCGGTTTAGGCTCAACCAGCGGGTTGAGGTCTATCAAACCAAACCGATCAAGCCCACCCCAACTTTGGTAAATCACAGAGGATGTCATGGCAGAAGCGAAACATTGTCGAGTGTTGATTCTTGGCTCCGGTCCCGCAGGTTATTCCGCAGCGGTCTATGCGGCACGTGCCAATCTCAAGCCGGTCTTGGTGACCGGACTGGAGATGGGTGGCCAACTCACCACGACAACTGAAGTCGATAATTGGCCAGGGGATGCCGATGGTGTGCAAGGCCCGGAGCTGATGGAACGCATGAAGCGGCATGCCGAGCGTTTTGAGACGGAAATCATTTTTGACCACATCCATACGACCGAACTCGGGGCACGCCCGTTCAAACTGATTGGTGACGCCGGCACCTATACCTGTGATGCGCTAATTATTGCTACCGGCGCGTCTGCTCGTTATCTCGGGCTGCCTTCGGAAGAGGCCTTCAAGGGCAAGGGCGTGTCGGCTTGCGCGACCTGTGATGGTTTTTTCTATCGCAACAAGCGAGTGGCGGTGATCGGTGGCGGGAATACAGCCGTCGAAGAGGCCCTGTACCTTGCGAATATTGCCTCTCACGTCACGGTGGTCCACCGGCGCGACAAATTCCGCTCGGAAAAGATTCTCTCCGACAAGCTGCAGGAGCGGGCACGAAACGGAAACGTGACTATTGAGTGGAATCACACGCTGGATGAGGTGTTGGGTGATGACATGGGCGTGACCGGTATTCGAATCAAGCAAACCGAACATGGTGGAACCAAGGAACTTGAACTGGACGGCGTATTCATCGCCATCGGACATAGCCCGAATACCCAGATCTTCGATGGTCAGCTGCAGATGAAAAATGGCTACATACAGGTCAGAAGTGGAACCGAAGGCGGCAGCACGGCGACCAGCGTGCCGGGCGTCTTTGCTGCGGGTGACGTGGCGGATTCCATTTATCGGCAGGCCATCACTTCGGCCGGATCAGGGTGCATGGCCGCCCTGGATGCCGACAAATATCTGGATTCACTGGGCTGATCAGCATACGAACGGCTAAATAGCTACCGATTGAAGTTTGCCTTATCCCAACCGCTTCTTTATTATTCTTGGGTTTAGTTGGCAGCCGGTAACGGTCGTCACTCCTTGCCCCACCGGTTTTCGGGGGGCTTCATTAACCGTAAGGAGCATTCATGCGACATTATGAAATCGTTTTCATGGTTCATCCCGATCAAAGCGCACAGGTTCCAGCCATGCTGGAACGCTATCGCGGTCTGATCGAGTCCGCCTCAGGCAGCATCCATCGTCTTGAGGACTGGGGCCGACGCCAACTGGCTTACCCGATCAATAAAATCCACAAGGCACATTATGTGCTGATGAACATCGAGTGCGACCAGGCTACTCTGGAAGAGCTCGAGAGTGGATTCCGCTTTAATGACGCGGTCCTTCGGAGCCTGACCGTCCGCAAGGAAGAGGCCATTAACGAAGCTTCTCCCATGGCTAGGGAAGGCCATCAGGAATCTGCTGAAATTCGCGATGAGGAGGTCGAAGAAGCCGCCGAGGCAGCTGCTCCAGAAGCAGTAGAAGGCTGAGCTCTTCCAGCTGATCAAGACAATCACGAAATTCAGATAACGAGGATTTTTTAGATGGCACGTCAATTCAAACGTAGAAAGTTCTGCAGATTTTCCTCCGAAGAGGGACAGGTAATCGATTACAAGGATCTCGACCTGCTTCAGGAGTACCTTTCCGAGACCGGCAAGATCGTACCCAGCCGGATTACGGGCACCAAGGTCAAGTTCCAGCGTGAGCTGGCGACGGCGATCAAGCGGGCCCGTTTTCTGGCCTTGCTGCCGTTCTGCGATAGTCACGAGTAAATCACGGCCCGGTCGGCAAGCGATCGCATGAACGCCTTGGCGGGATTCATCATGAGGGGCCGTTCCCAGGCCATCCTCTCGGTGTCGCTGTTGACGGTGCTTTCCTGGTTGTTTTCTCTAGCCAGTTTACTGGCTGCGGCCAGCGTGGCCCTGCCCACGCTTCGACGGGGCGGAAAGGAGGGCGCTTTGGTCGTCCTCGGTTCCTTGCCTGTTGTGGCTCTGGCTGGACAATTGGCTCTGGGAAATGCACTTCAGGCGGGTGGTTATTCACTGGCGGTTTGGTTGCCCGTGATGGCAACCTCCATCGTTCTTAGAGAAACCGCGAGTCTCTCAGTCGCAGTATTGTTTGCATTGGGCTTGGGGCTGATATTGGTTGTCGGCTTTTACGCTTTGGTCGATGATCCGGCTACTTTCTGGGGAGATACATTACAGAAGGTAATTCAACCGGTGATCGAGCGGCGAGGCGGCGAGGTCGATGCGGAATTGATGAATCAAACCATGCAGATGTTCTCGACCTATGCCACTGGGGCGGTCGGTGCGGGTTCCTTGATGACGGTTCTGATCAGTCTTCTCATTGCTCGATGGTGGCAGGCCAATCTGTACAATCCTGGCGGATTTCGGGCTGAATTCACGCCATTACGTCTGCCCTGGTTCATTTCCCTGGCGTTTCTATCGATAGCGCTGGTGGCTGGTATCGTGGGGGGAGGAATGGCGGTGTTTTCGGCCAACCTCCTAATGCCGGTATTCATGGCTTTTGTATTGGTGGGTTTTGCCGTGCTTCATGCCCTCTGTTCTGTCTTGCCATCAGGAAAATTCTGGTTGGCGGGCATCTACGTTGGGCTGATCTTTGTGGCTCCCATGGTGTTACTGATCGCGGTCATTGGGCTGACCGATCCCTGGCTTCATTGGCGTTCAAGGTTTGTCCCGCGCAGCTCATGACCTAAAGATAAATCATCAAATTAAATTATTGAGGCTTATAAAATGGAAATCATTCTTCTGGAAAAAATCCCCAACCTGGGCGGTTTGGGCGACAAGGTCAGTGTTAAACCTGGATATGGTCGCAACTATCTGATCCCGCAAGGCAAGGCTGTTGTGGCCAGCGCCGAGAAAATCGAGCAATTCGAGCAACGTCGCGCCGAGCTGGAAAAGAAAGCCGCCGATACTTTGGCAGCAGCACAGAGTCGCTCTGCAACCATTTCTGCACTCAAAGTCACCATCACCCACAAGGCCGGTGATGAGGGACGTCTTTATGGTTCGATCGGCACCCGGGATATTGCCGAAGCGGTTACTGCCGCTGGTGTGGCGGTGGAAAAAAGCGAAGTACGCCTGCCTATGGGTCCCATTCGTCACATTGGCGAGTATGAAATCGGTATTCAGTTGCACGGGGATGTCGTCGCTATTCTCCCGCTGACCGTCGCCGCTGAGTAATTAAAGAACGACACTGCGCACGGCCCTTGCCGTGCAGCCAACGGGGCAGGGCGTGAGGCAACTCTATTCATTGCTGTTTTACGCCCTTGCACCGTTTCTTTTTGTGCGACTATTGTGGAAGAGCGGCCGCACCCCTGCCTATCGGGAGAGAATTCCGGAGCGATTCGGCTTTTACTGCGGACAACCCCGCAAGACTCAATCAATATGGATTCATGCCGTATCGGTTGGCGAATGCGAGGCGGCTTTCCCAATCATCAAAGCATTGATTAGGAAAGGGGAGACTTCATTCCTGGTCACCTGTACAACGCCAACAGGCTCCGCTCGGGTACGGGAAGTGTTGGGCAATAGTGTTGAGCATGTGTATCTGCCTTATGACCTTCCAGATGCGATCCATCGATTTATCGGACACTTCAGCCCCCGTCTTGCCCTGATAATGGAAACCGAAATCTGGCCCAATCTGTTTCATGCCTGCGGCGAACGGCAGATCCCATTCGCCATTCTAAACGGACGATTGTCGGAGAAGTCAGCCAGGGGTTACGCCAAGCTAAATGGACTGGTAAAAGCGAGCCTCAGCCAGGTTACAAAGATTGCCGCACAGACCTGTTTGGATGCCGATCGCTATATAGCCATAGGGGCTATCCCGAACAGGGTCAGTGTCCTGGGCAACATCAAGTTTGATATTCAATTTGATGAAACCTTAAGAAATCAATCACTGGAATTACGTCGCTCGCTATTTCCACATCGACCCGTTTGGATAGCCGGCAGCACGCATCCGGGCGAAGAAGCGTGGATTCTTGATGCGCTGGCTCGGATTCAGGTTGGTGCTCCAAATGTTCTGCTGATTCTTGCACCTCGTCATCCCGAGAGATCCGGTGACGTTAGGGCGTTATGCGAGGGCAGGGGACTAAGGGTACAAACCCGATCCGAAGCTCGAGCGTGTGACGCCAAGACATCGGTATTTCTCATTGATGGCATCGGTGAGCTGCGTAAATTCTATGGGGCGGCGGATGTCGCCTTTGTGGGTGGCAGCCTGATCCCGCATGGAGGGCAGAATGTCCTGGAAGCTGCTGCGGTCGGAATTCCCGTGATCTTCGGACCTTATATGATGAACTTCGACGAAATCTCGCGAAATCTAATCGCGGCGGGTGGCGGAGTCCAAATCGATACACCTGATTTGTTGGCGGAATGGGTTGCAAGATTTTTGCAGGAACCCAGCCTGGCACTCGACTTTGGGCACAAAGGCAAGTCCTTTGTGGAGAATAACCGGGGGGCTCTCGACCGAGTAGTCTCGCTGGTCGATGACTTATGCAGTAAGCCCGCCAAGTATGGTCCTGGCACTCACGGACATTCATAAAATAACGTCATTTCATCACTTAACCAACCTGATCATCTTCTATGACGCTTTACTGTGGCATTGTCGGATTGCCCAATGTAGGAAAATCCACGCTCTTCAACGCACTCACCAAGGCAGCCATTGCGGCGGAAAATTATCCCTTTTGTACCATCGACCCGAATGTCGGGGTAGTGCCGGTCCCCGACCCGCGTCTCGATGCGTTGTCCGAGATCGTGAAACCCGAACGTGTTGTCCCCACAACCATTGAATTTGTCGATATTGCCGGCCTGGTGGCTGGGGCCTCCAAGGGAGAGGGACTAGGCAATCAGTTTCTCGCGCATATACGAGAGACCGATGCCATTGCCCATGTGGTCAGATGCTTTGAAGATGAGGATGTCATTCATGTGGCCGGTAAGGTTGATCCGATCTCTGACATCGAAGTCATCAATACTGAGTTGAATCTTGCCGATATGGGCACGGTGGAAAAGGCTCTGCAACGGTCCTTGAAAGCCGCCAAATCCGGCAACAAAGATGAGCTTGCCCGCAAGGCGCTCTTTGAAAGCGTATTGACCCATCTGAATGGGGGCAAACCCGTTCGCTCAATGGACCTGTCTCCAGAAGAGAAAGGTTTGTTGCGGGAACTTCATTTGTTAACGAGCAAACCGACCATGTTCATCGCCAACGTGCGCGAGGATGGCTTCGACAGTAATTCCTTCCTTGATCGGGTTCGTGCCTATGCTCAGGAAGAAGGTTCAGAGGTTGTTCCCGTTTGCGCTGCCTTCGAAGCCGAAATTGCCCAACTGGATGAATCAGACAAAGGCGATTTTCTCGCGGAAATTGGCATGGAAGAACCGGGATTGAATCGTGTCATTCGTGCAGCCTATACGTTGCTTAATCTGTACACCTATTTCACCGCTGGCGTTAAGGAAGTGCGCGCCTGGACGATACACAAAGGTGCAACAGCACCGCAGTCTGCCGGAGTGATCCATACCGACTTTGAGCGAGGCTTCATTCGTGCAGAGGTGATCGCATTTGATGATTTCGTAAAATTTCGTGGCGAACAGGGCGCCAAGGATGCTGGCAAGTGGAGACTGGAAGGCAAGGAATATGTAATGCATGATGCCGATGTCGTGCATTTCCGATTTAACGTCTGATCAGGAACATGGAGGGCTGTCGATTCAGGCAGTCCTCCGTGATTGCCCGTGAACCCACGACCAGTATTTGACATAATATACATTATGCGCAATAAGACAGGCGGTAGTTTGTTGTTGAGTGCAGTATGCGAAAGATTACCTTCTGCCAGGCCTTTGCTGGGCTGAAGACTTACGAGGGGGGTTAGTAGCGCTCGACCTGGATGAAGGTGGCTTGTTGGCTACTTTAGATTGCGTAACCTCTGGAGTCAGATCGGCCAGCTTAAGAAGATAATCCACTTGTTCCTGTGGCAATTCCATGAAAGTTCTTGCGCGAAGACGTGGAGGCAGTTCTATGTTGGCGAAACGGATGCGGATCAACCGACTGACCGTGACACCTTGTGAATCCCAAAGTCGCCTGACGATCCGGTTACGACCTTCGCGCAACATGACATGAAACCACCGATTGGCACCTACCCCACCGGCCACTGTGATCGACTCGAATTTGGCAGCGCCGTCTTCCAGTTCCACGCCCTGAGCAAGACGATCGAGCACTCTGTCTTCGATATTGCCCAAGACACGGACGGCATATTCCCGAGGGATCTCTCGCGAGGGATGCATCAACCGGTTTGCCAGCTCACCGTTGGTGGTGACCAACAAAAGACCTTGCGTATTGATATCCAGTCGACCGATGGCAATCCAGCGCCCCCGTGTTGGACGAGGCAATTGAGTAAAGATAACTGGCCGGCCCTCGGGGTCGCGCCGCGTCACCACCTCGCCGATGGGCTTGTGATACAGCAAGACACGGGTCGGCTCCTCGGCCCTGCTATCAAGATCAACCACACGGCCATTCACCGTGACACGATCTCCAGATTTATATCGGTCTCCCAACTTGGCGTAGGTGCCGTTGAGGGTGATCCGGCCGTTCCTTATCCACTCCTCAATTTCCCGGCGGGAAGCAAGGCCAATCCGGGCCAAAACCTTTTGTAAGCGTTCACCCGCCTCGTCCGCCATTAAGGGCGAGGCGGCTTGTGTCTTGGGTTTGTCTGGTCTATTCGGAGTCCGCATGTTCAATTTCGTTGTTTTCAGTGTGAGTCTCGGCAATCACAGGATGCGGAACCGAGTCGGTTATTGCTTCGGAAGAACTTACATCCAGTGCATCAATGAACTCCTGTAACGGGGGCAATTCAGACAGACTGGTCAGGTTGAAGTAATCCAAAAAATAACGCGTGGTGGCAAACAAGGCTGGCCGCCCCGGAACATCCTTGTGCCCCACGATGTGAATCCAATCCCGCTCCAACATGGTTTTGATGATGTTGGAACTTACCGCGACTCCGCGAATATCCTCGATTTCACCCCGCGTTGCGGGCTGTCGATAGGCAATAATGGCGAGGGTCTCAAGAAACGCTCTTGAATATCGGCCTGGCCGTTCCTCAAACAGACGGGAAACCCACGGCGAAAAGGATTCACGGACCTGAAGCCTATACCCGCTGGCAACTCGCTTGAGTTCCAGGGGTCGATGCTCAAAGTCGTTTTGGATCTCTGCCAGCACCTGCTCAATCTGCTCCTGTGTAGGTCGTTCAGCCTCATTGAAAAGATTGGCAAACTCCTGAAGTCCCAAAGGCCTCGCTGCAGCCATCATGGCGGCTTCCAATATCTGCTTGAGTTCCATGATCAGGCTTCAGTCAGTATCGCGAGTGGCCTGACCTGAAGGAGTCCCAGGGGTTCTTCCTGAAGAATCTCGATTATGCGTTCCTTGCTCATTTCCAGAATCGCCAAAAGGGAAACCACGGCCCCTGCCCTACCTTCCTTGAATTCAAACAAGTCGCTGAATGGCAGAAGACGATGAGTCTGGAGTTTTGTCAGTATGCTGGACATGCGCTCTCTGACTGACAGTGGTTCTCGATGAATCTGATGATGCGTGTGTCGCTCTGCTCGCCGCAACACGTCCTGAAAAGCCTGCAAAATGTCTCGGAGCTCGACCTCAGGGTATACCTTGTTGACGGTGATCGCGCTGGTATCTGCAACTATCTCATGGACATCACGCTCACATCTCGTTAATTCGTCCAGTTCCTGGGCAGCGGTTTTGAAACGCTCGTACTCCAGCAGTCGACGCATCAGCTCCGCACGCGGGTCATCCTCTTCCTGAAATGCCTCAGCGGGACGTGGCAGGAGCAGCCGCGATTTGATCTCGGTCAATATGGCCGCCATCAAGAGGTACTCGGCTGCCAACTCCATCTTCAGCTCGCCCATCATCTCGATATAGGCAATGTATTGTCGTGTGATGTCGGCAACCGGGATATCGAGAACCGAAAAGCCTTGACGTCGGATCAGATAAAGCAGTAGGTCCAGGGGGCCCTCGAAGGTCTCGAGAAAAACCTCCAGGGCATCGGGTGGAATGTACAAGTCATCGGGTAAATCATGGATTGGCGCTCCCATGATCTTTGCCAGTGGTGGCAATTCCGTTGAAGCTAACTCAGCCTCCTGCGCCCTTCCCTCTTTCGTCAACGACTCAACGGCAGCCGTCATCAGAGGCCGGCAATGCTCATGAAAAGACTGCTTAGCAAACGCATCGGAATGGCGAATATGTTCAGCAATCCGGTGAACATCAGCCCAATGATGATGAATAAACCATAAGGCTCGATCTGACTATATTTCTGGGCGGTATTGTATGGAAGCAGTTCCAGCAAGACCCTCCCACCATCCAGTGGCGGTATGGGGATCATGTTGAAAACCGCCAACAATACGTTAAAGCCGATGCCAAACTTGCACATGATGGCCAGCGCAGCGGCGTATTCCGTGCCTTGGAGGAAATCAACAGCATGCGCGAGAAGCGCCCATAGCAAGGCCATGATCAGATTAGCGGCTGGTCCCGCAGCAGACACGAGGATGGTGTCCCTTCTCGGCTTATGCAGTCTTCCGGTATTGACCGGAACAGGCTTTGCCCATCCGAAGATGAAATGACCACCCATCGCAAGCATTAATCCCGGAAGCAAAATGGTGCCCACGGGATCGATGTGCGCTAATGGATTCATGGATAACCGTCCCATTCTATCCGCCGTATCGTCGCCCAGAACCTTGGCGACATAACCATGCGCGATTTCGTGAAAGGTAATAGCCAAGAGCAGCGGCAACGCCTTGACGATCATGAGTTGCTCATTGGAGAGGCTGTCTATTTCCATTTTTTTGAGATCCTTGTGTTTTGGCGATTATCCCAGATTCTCGGCGGGACCTTTGCCTTGGCGGATGATTTCAGGACTGTCACCGGTGAAACCGATGATGGTGGTCGGCTCGTAAGTCAATATGCCGGCATCAATGATCAGATGAACCTCTTTTTCAAGCCGATCGCGAATGTCTTCGGGATCGGCCATGGCCTCATCTTCACCCGGCATGATCAGCGTCGAACTGAACAAGGGCTCGCCGAGGTCGGTCACAATGGCTTCAGTAATAGGATCGTCGGGCAGTCTGACGCCGATGGTTTTTCGCTTGGCATGCATCAACCGCTTGGGGGTTTCCTTCGTCGCCTCCAGAATGAAGGTATAGGGTCCAGGCGTGAGCGTTTTTATCAGCCTGAAGCCTTCGTTGTTCATTTTGGCAAAGGTCGAAATCTGCGAGATGTCGATGCAGACCAGCGTGAAATTGTGATCTTCCTCCAGGCGTCGGATACGTCGTATGCGTTCCAGACCCTCTCGATTGTCCATACGGCAGCCCAGCGCATAAGAGGAATCGGTTGGATAGACGATGACGCCTCCCTGAAGGAGGATTTCCACGCAGCGTTTGATCAAACGAGGCTGTGGGTCTTTAGGATGGATCTGGAAAAACTGTGACATCCTGACATTCTACTATACCAGTAGCTGATGGCTCGGTGATCTTTGCGGGCGGTTCCCTACTATGGACGCTTATCGGGCTTACGGGCAACGTTGTCCCGGAGATAAACAGGCAATGCCTGTTCAGCCGGTAACCCACCTCCATGTTTTAGCGAAACTGCGCCCAGTTTGGCTATGAAAGCAGCTTTGGGAAACCGGTCCGGTAATATGATCCTTAGGCCAGATCCCAGCTGATCAGCCAGCGCCTCGGGGTAGGTTGCCCAACCGCTCCCAACACCAACACCCGGTCTACCCTGCAAACCAATGACATCGGTGGGGGGCATGACCGATTCACAACCAACCAGGCGCACACCTCCTTTGCCCTCCCGCTCATAAACGCCCCAATAAACCTCGTTCATTCGGGCATCAATGCATGCATAGGAAAGTTCTACGCCTTCAGCATCCATGGCTTCTAATGACAAGGCAGCCAGGGTCGAAATTGGAATCACGGGCAAACCCAAACCGAAGGCGATTCCCTGGGCTACCCCAGCCGCAATTCGGACACCCGTAAAGGAACCGGGACCGCATCCGAAGGCTATCGCATCCAGCTCGGCCGGTTCTACACCAGACTCCTTGAGCAATTCACTCACCATTGGAAGGATCAGACGATTATGGTCACGTGGCGCCAATTGGTATCGCTCATGAAGCCGACCCTCGCTCAGAACGGCGGCAGAACAGGCTTCTGTAGCCGTGTCTATAGCCAGGAGATTCATGCAGACACCGTAGAATGAGACCGTTCAAGTGCAAAAAATTGTTGAATATCCGTAATAGAATGGCTTTGGGGCATTGCTGGAAGACTGTTTAAAAAAAGCTTTCCATAAGGTTTGTTCAGAAGTCTGGGGTCACAGAGCATCAATACGCCACGATCCTCATGATCACGAATCAATCGCCCCACACCCTGCCTCAGGGTGATGATGGCTGCTGGCAGCTGATGGGTGGAAAAGGGATTCAGCCCGTCCTGCCGAAGCTTTTCAAGTTTGGCATGGAGAACGGGGTCGGCTGGAGAAGCAAAGGGCAGCTTGTCGATAATCACACAAGACAGGCTGGGGCCGGGCACATCCACGCCTTCCCAAAAGGTCGAAGTACCCAAGAGAACCCCATTGCTCGAAGCCTTGAACGATTCTAGCAGTTGCGTTTTAGGCTGGTTCCCCTGAACAAAAAGCGGGTAATCTGCCGCCCGTGACAGCACTTGCGCGGCTTGGTTCAGTGCCTGATGCGAGGTAAAAAGGAAAAAAGCACGCCCCTGGGTTGCATCCAGGACTGGAAGAACAGCAGACACGACTCCTTGGTTATAGTCGCGCGACCCGGGGTCTGGGAGATGCTGTGGCAGATAAAGCAGGCAATTTGCCTGATAATCAAAGGGACTGTCCCATGCGTGGCAGCGGGCATCAAAAATCCCCAGTTGCCGGGTAAAGTGGTCAAATTTTCCGGCAACGGTCAGGGTGGCTGAGGCAAATATCCACGCCGCCGGGGTTGTGCGGCGAAATTTGGTGAATTCCTCCGCGACCGCCAGTGGCGTCCGATTCAGCGAGAATCCTCGCTTCCTCGTCTCGAACCAGCGAACATGATTTTCACTGTCACCTTCAAAGAAGGTGTGCAACCGCACTGTAAGGTCCAAGCAGCGTTTATGACATGACTCAAGCCCCTTGCCACGAACCGAGAGAGGTTTGAGTAAGGCTTCCAAGGTCATGAGCTGTCCGCGGATGGCTGCAAAGGCCTCTAACACATCGCCTTGTCCAGTCACAGCATGCCAGGAATCCCTCCGGGACTCGCCTCCCAATGCGATCCGTGCATCCTCAGTCAAGCGTTCCAGTCGGTCCGCCTCATCCAGCAGATCGATCACGTCGGGTGCGTCTCGCAGACGTTCCATCAAAATGTCATTGCCAAGTTCCAGCAATTGCCGCGAGCTAATGGTGGAACCCAGAAATTGAGCGGCAGACTCCAGGAATTGGTGTGCTTCATCGACAATGATGGCATCCACCTGAGGCAGCAATTCACCATAGCCCTCGTTTCTCAATGTCCAGTCCGCCCACAACAAATGGTGATTGATGACGAGAATATCTGCCTCGCGTGCGCGACTACGCGCCTTGATCAGGAAACAATCGCTGTAATCGGGACATTCCTGTCCAAGGCAGTTGTCAACCGTCGAGGTAGCCGCTGACCAGTGAGGTGACTGCTCCGGTACATCAAGCGCTTCGGAAATGTCACCGGTCTGGGTATTTTTTGCCCAGCGCCGAATCGACTCCAGAGTTCGGGCATCATGAGCACCCTGCCCTTGCCGAAAGGCAGAATTGTGCTTGAGCCGGTAAAGGCACAAGTAATTGCCACGTCCTTTGAGCAGCGCCGTGCGTATCGGTTTTTCCAGCGCACGCCGAACCATTGGAAGATCTTTACGAAACAACTGATCTTGCAGCGTCTTTGTCGCGGTAGAAATGATCACTTTTTTGCCTGACAGAATGGCGGGAACCAGATAGGCCAGGGTCTTGCCCGTTCCGGTTCCCGCCTCGACAACCAGGCAACCACCTTGTTCGATCGCTTCCGATGTCGCCAAAGCCATTTCGATCTGGGCTTGTCGCGGACGAAATCCCCTTAGCGCACGCGCCAAAAGACCGTCTGTGCTGAAGACTTCAGTCAGTCGAATCATCGGGATTATTGGCTGGCCTTGTCCATGGCTTCGGAAGCTCCGGCACTGTCGCCTTTAAGACGGCGGGATTCAGCAATAGTGATCCAGTTGGAGCGGATCAGCTCCTGATTGCTCTTCGCCAGCAAATTGGATTTTTTGGCAAGATCTTCGGCAAGCCCAGGCTGTTGTTGCTTCAGACGAACGTCGGCCAGAACATGCCAAAGCTCCGGATTCTTGGGCTGGATACGTATGGCACGCTCCAGGGATGCAGCGGCCTCCGCATAACTGCCGGTCTTGAGATTGCCCTCGATATCACTCTGCAGGGCCATGACTGCCGGGGGTGCGGAAAGATTGAAAGCTTTCGGCTCAGTCACTGGAGTTAATGCGGGTGAATCGGGCGGCGGCAGTTCGATCGCCTTGATTTCTTCCGGCGGAGTCGGCGCCTCGACCATGGGTGTCTCATAGGGAGCCGATACCGGATTCGCTACAGCAGGGCTAGGTTCGGGAATGGGGTCCACCCCATAGGGCGAACTGGAATATCCAGGCAGTCTATTTGCACGGGAGCTCTCCTCGGCAGGCAAGTCCTCATAAGGCATCGGGCGGGTGACAGACCTTGAAGGTTCATTCAAAGGTTGATGTTCCGGCATTGGTTGAGGCGCTGCCTTCACCGGCAGGGCGATGCTTGTGTATCCAGCACCATTAATTGATGGTGGACGCGTGGGGCCCAGACCTGTGCATGCAGACAGCGTAAGGAGTAGGCCCGCCAAGGGCATCCAGCATCGATTCATCATGGCTGAGTCAATTGAGTTAGGCCCACGGGCCACCGGGTTGGATTAAAGGAGAAGAATAACCGATACGAAATTATTGAGCGGGACACGTGGACTGAGTTGATCCCCTCGGCTGAACTCTACCGAAAATTGGGTGTCAACTGTTCGTTGGGCAAGCATAGTGATCATTGAAGGTGAATCAGATGTTGTCTGACGGTCGCAGTAATTGCCGGCGGTTGTGTATGTCGAGCGGCTTATGTATATTCAAACGGTAGGAATCTAACGAACCTGGGTCTCTTTTCCCAGCACCTTAGCATCCAGTCGGAGCCACCCAAGTGACTTGCTGAATCTCCATTACAAAAACTAAATCGAGTGAGGGAACTGAATCATGCGGAATTTGAAAATGATAAAGAAAAGCTTGGCAGCCCTTGGGTTGCTTGCTTCCAGCGTACTGCCTGTGGCCGCTTGGGCCCATGGCGGAGCAAGCGTTGACACAGACCAATGTCGTGTCCAGATCGGCTCTCACTTGGTTCACTTCACGGCCTATCAGCCGCAGCTTACGGGAACCACAGAGTACTGCAACTCAATTCCCGAACTGGGCCAGTCCACCATTGTGTTCGACTACGAGGGAAAAGCGCTGCGCAACATGACGGTTGAGTTCGAAATCACGAAAGAGCCCGAAGGCACACGCGTTTTCTATGCGCCGCCTAGCACACACTCGAATGGCACTTTCAACTCGAACGTCAACTTTACCGAGGCGGGTAAGTACCGGGTTCACATCACCCTAGTCAATGAAGGTCAAAAAGTCGATGAGCACATCGCGCTCAGTGTTGGCTCTGGACAATCAGGGATGCCGACAAGCACCATCGTTGTCGTGTTGACCCTGCTTGTTGCAGGTGGCTACATCACTTACCTGTCCAACGCGAAGTTCAAGGGCGTAGTGGACAATCTGTTAAGCAAGAAGACCGAAGCTTAACGGCTTTCTACCGCCCAGTTACTGGGCGGTCCATTCGACGCCAGGCCATGGTATTGACTGTGTCCTGGCGTTTTACCAACAACGGTATTTGCCATGTTGAGAGAATCGCTCGCTATTTTAACGGCCTCGCTACTTGTCACGCTGCCGTACCCCGCATCGGCTGTGTTCAAGGCACCACCGACGGCCAAGGTAGAACCAGGTCAAGCCGAACCCTTCTGTAATAGCGGCGCACCGCCAGAGTGGCGAAAGTTTCAGGTCGTTGAAGGAGTGGAGATGCAGGAATCCAGATCCTGTAACCCTGACAATCCAAACGATATTGCGGCCTTTGTCAAAGGCACCAATAACATTTCCATGGAAACACTCATGGATACTTCCAACGTTGCCGCCGACACGTTGACGCTGTCTAACGATATCGATAAGGACGGAGACCCGGATCATTACGTGATCAAGCTGGAGATCATGGAAGTGAATGGCCATTCGCCAGATTTTCCTGGAGTTGTTCCTACTTTTGATATTGCGCCGGGTATCCAGCCGAGTTTTTGGGTCTTCACCCCCAAGAGCCGTGACATGTCGACGCGCAGCTTTGCAAGTGGGGAAGCCAATCCCCTTCTCCGCATGCCCTCCCCCCCAATTCGGGTTGAGCAGGGAGATGTGGTTTGGCTAGTGGTCGAAAATTCTCACTATTTTCCGCATTCGATCCATCTCCATGGTGTTGACCACCCTTTCATGGATCATGGCGGAGAAGGCAACGATGGCGTCGGCCAGACCAGCGAGATGGATATCATGCCGGGGCAAAGCAAGACCTATGTTATTCGGCCACGCCAGCCCGGCACCATGTATTACCACTGCCACGTGCAGCCCCACACCCATATTCCGATGGGACTTGCGGGAATATTCATCATCGAGGAAAACCGACCCAACAATTGGCCGCAGGTGTTCAATGTTGGCGCCGGACAAGTCCGCCACCCCTCGGTGGCTGTACTGGAGAAATATAAGCAGGAGTATGACCTGCAATACTCCTCAGTCGATAAGGAATTGCATCAAATTCCCCAGTCATCCAATGACGTTCGCTTGATCGCAAAAAAGATGAATCAGGAGTACGACACGACCGACGCTACGGATGACTACTACCTGCTAAACGGCAGAGCATTCCCATATACGCTTCGCGAATCGCTCATAACGGTCAACCCAAATGAGAAGGTCAAGTTGCGGGTTCTGAACGGTCACACCGAACCCTTGGCGCTTCATATTCATGGGCACAAGGGGACAGAGACACATTATGACGGTGTTCAACACAACCCATCGGCGCAGGTCACCCGCGACGTATACAGCATGGCTCCCGCCCAGCGCTTGGATATCGCTCTCGACACAACCGACGATGGGCTTCATAGCTATGGTCCAGGTTTGTGGATGTTTCATGACCATACCGAAAAGGCGTTTACTACCAATGGCATGGGCGAAGGCGGAAGCATCAGCCTGGTGGCTTACAAGGATTATGTCGACGAGAACGGCACACCGAAAAGTCATGGTATGGACCTGAAGCCTTACTTCACCAAGGAATTCTGGGAACGGAAGATTCCGGTCTGGCAGGATTATCTTGATGGCAGCTTGGGCGCACCAGCAGGCACCATGGATACGAAGCCCGGCATCAACTCCGGGAACGAACTCATCCCACCACAGGCACAGCCAGCACCATCCTCTGGAACCATAAACACGGTCAGCTCACCCTCTGGTTCAGGCGGCGGACTGTTCTCCGGCCTATTCCTGGGCATAGCAGCCTATTTCCTGTATCAGAACCGCGAAAAGGTCATTGGTCTGGTAGGGCAATTCAAGAACAAGCAATGAGGCTAAGAATCAAAATGGCTAGACATTATTCAGGCTTGTTGGTCGCTACACTCACTCTGGTTTCAGGTATGGCCTCTGCTGCGGAAAAAGCCGAGCAGCTGATCGAGCACAATATGCTGATGAACCATGGGGGTGGCCACCTGATGGATATGGAGGGTGGCATGGTCATGGGGCAAAACAAGGATACCTTGCCCCCTGGTTGCAGCCGCATCAGTGAAGACGCCTCCATCACTGTGCGCGCTGGTCATAAATACAGCAAGGATTTTCCAGGCACCATGTTCGGTTTCGATGCGCATGAATGGCGCGTGAAACCCTGTACCCGGTTAACCGTGACTTTCATTAACGAAGACCATATTCGCCATCAATGGATGATGCATGGGCTGCCAAAATTCATATATGACAAGGGCATGTTCCATCTGGAAATGACTGGGCCAGCGAAGATTACGGGAACGCTCATTCTGCCGGCCGAAGACAAAACCTACCTCGTGCATTGCGATATCGCGCAGCACATGGAAAAAGGCATGAAGGCCCAGCTTATCGTGGGCAAGGGGAGCACACCTTTTCCCAGCATTCCGGGGATCACCGATCTTGCAATCCCCGATGATTATGGTCCGAAGGTCGCAGATTCCGTCAAACAAGTGGTGGCCCCAGTACCCGGGGCGTCCTCAGCTGGAGGGGCAGCGAAGGCCACACCTTCGCAATCCCCATCCAATAGTAAATTCCTGTTGGGAATAATTCTTGGCGTTGCAGTCACGCCACTTGCCATAGGCTATTACAGAAAACGCTTTCAAGGAATGTCGGGGCAGGAAGTTAGCAGTCACCTTGTGAACCTCGGCAAATCCTCCTTGGACAAGTTACTTGGCCTAATAACGTCCCTGTTGGGTGGTGTCAACAAGAAATAACCCCCCCCAACTGCCCTCAACAAGTTGGTGGGGGCAGCAAAAATCTTTCGGCCCTGAACACAGCTAAAGCAACCCATGGGGTCTGCTTGCTAAACCACACACAAATCGACATCGAGCGCACTTCTATGGTGCAATATTTCGTGGCCGCGCACTGAATTGAGACAGTGACGCCTCAATTAAGTCTGTGCATCGCACGAATTCAGGGCTTATTTGATCTGGCTCATTACTTGCTTTCCAAGAGCATTCTCAATTAAATGGGTCGCACTATGGAGACGATAAGCAGGAGTCAGGATGTTCTTTTCGTGCTGATTGGCGCCATTTTGGTGCTGGCGATGCACTCTGGTTTTGCATTTCTGGAACTGGGGACAGTAAGGCGTAAGAATCAGGTCAATGCATTGGTCAAGATCTTGGTCGATTTTGCGGTTTCGACCATCGCCTATTTTTTCATTGGTTACTTCCTGTCTTATGGCTTGCACTTTTATCAAGGCGCTGGCCAACTCGTAACCAACAACGGCTATGATCTGGTCAAGTTCTTCTTTCTCTTGACTTTCGCAGCCGCCATCCCCGCCATCATTTCCGGCGGCATCGCCGAACGGGCCAGGTTCTACCCGCAACTGGCCGCCACATTCCTTCTGGTTGGGTTTGTCTACCCCTTGTTCGAAGGTATCGCCTGGAACAATAACTTTGGCATACAAGCCTGGTTGGAGGAACGCTATGGGGCACCCTTTCATGATTTTGCGGGCTCCGTGGTTGTTCACGCCGTCGGCGGTTGGGTGGCACTCATCGCTGTCATTCTGATGGGGCCGCGTCGCGGACGTTATCACCGCCACGGCGGCGTGGCAGCTCACCCACCGTCCAGCATCCCGTTTCTCGCTCTAGGTGCATGGATACTCACTGTCGGCTGGTTTGGCTTTAATGTCATGTCGGCACAGACCCTCAGCGGCATCAGTGGACTCGTTGCCGTCAACTCGCTGATGGCCATGGTCGGCGGCACCCTTTCCGCACTCATTGTCGGGCGCAATGACCCTGGATTCGTTCATAACGGACCCTTGGCTGGGCTAGTCGCCGTCTGTGCGGGATCAGATGTGATGCACCCAGGCGGTGCGCTGCTCTTGGGAGTGTGTGCGGGCAGTGTATTTGTTGCCATGTTCACCCTGACCCAGAACCGATGGAAAATCGATGATGTATTGGGCGTGTGGCCATTGCATGGCCTATGTGGCGCCCTGGGTGGTATCGCTGCGGGCGTTCTCGGGCTTGAGGAATTGGGCGGCTTGGGTAAGGTTGCCTTCATGCCGCAACTTCTGGGTACAGCTTTGGCAATCACCATCGCCCTCACTGGAGGTTTTGTTGTCTATGCAGTCTTGAAGAAGTTCGTTGGTCTTCGCCTGGATCCCGAGCAAGAATTCACTGGTGCTGATCTCACTCTGCACAAGGTCAGTGCCAGTCCGGAAAATGAGTCAGGTTGGTAACAGGCAGCTTACCCTCATCAAAAATAAAGCAGAAAAAAGCCCCGACCAGCGGGGCTTATCTTCAACCATGGAGGGCTAGAAGTATCAGCCCTCATGCTCGCCTCGGGTTATGTCACGGACTTCACGCACGTCCACCGTCGCCATGGCACCAACCAGAACGATACCTAAAATTAAAATTTCCATTGTGTGTTTACCTCTTGAGCGGATATCGAATCACGATATGGCAACACACTACCAAAAAACAATGACAGATTTATGACAATGATATGTCATTAAATAGAAACAATCAGATTGCACATCGCTGTGTGATTCCCAAATTTGACGGAGCCTAGGAGCCTGTCGGACTTTCGTGTCCCACCTTGTAAAATAGGCACTTTGAATCCAACGTTTGAAGCCCGCGCCGATGAGCTATATCCAAGCCGATCGTGATACGCCCTACCTACTGCCGCCC
>JBIIEQ010000041.1:0-29585 GCA_044237765.1 Methylococcaceae bacterium
AGGCGGTGGTTCGAATGAGTTGGGAGGGCGTCCCTGCGGTCAATCTGCCTGCGCCGGTCAAATATTTGAAGGCGGCGGATGGGGGCGTTTCTCACTTCAGGTATTGGCGAGACAATGCATTATTGACCTGGATGCATACCCGTTTGATGCTGGGTTTCCTGATACGTCTACCCCGGTTACTGACAAGGCCAATCAGCGTCGGGCGGGCCATCGACGGGCAACGACTGAATGACCACTCAAAATCATAGCCAACATCAAGGCCACGGGTTTCGGCGCTGACAGCAAAATCCCGGTTTATAATTCCCCAGTGTGCCCATCACCGACATCCTCGCAGGCATCAAGAGCGATGCCCAGGTGAACAGTGAGTCCAGTCACCTCATCCGGAACCCAACCCCTTCTAACCACATATGAACAAGATACTCTCCGACCGCGTCAGATCCATCAAGCCATCTCCTACCTTAGCCGTCACCGCAAGGGCCGCCGCCATGAAGGCCGCTGGCAAGGACATCGTGGGATTGGGCGCTGGCGAGCCGGATTTCGACACTCCTGAACATATCAAACAGGCGGCCATCAAGGCGATTCTGGATGGTTTCACAAAATACACCGCCGTGGATGGGACACCGGGTCTCAAAAAAGCCATCGTCGACAAATTCAAACGAGAGAACGGCTTTGACTATGAGACAAAACAGGTGCTGGTGTCTTGCGGAGGCAAGCAAAGCTTCTACAACCTAGCTCAGGCTCTGCTGAATCCCGGGGATGAGGTGATCATCCCGGCTCCCTACTGGGTTTCCTACCCTGACATGGTGCTGCTGGCAGGTGCCAAGCCAATCATCATTGACGCGCCGCAATCACAAAACTTTAAGATCACCCCCGCTCAACTGGATGCGGCCATCACAGACAAGACCCGGTTGTTTGTCATCAACAGCCCATCCAATCCCAGCGGCATGGCCTACAGCATGGCTGAACTGAAGTCACTGGGCGAGGTGTTACGCAAGCATTCGAACATCATCATCGCCACCGATGACATGTACGAACACATTCTGTGGACGGGCGACTTCGTGAATATTCTCAACGCCAACCCGGATTTCTATGACCGCACGATGGTATTGAACGGGGTCTCGAAGGCCTACTCGATGACGGGCTGGCGCATCGGCTATGCGGCCGGTCCAGCCTGGCTGGTGGAAGCCATGACCAATATCCAGTCTCAAAGCACCTCGAATCCGACCTCCATCTCCCAGGTTGCAGCCGAGGTGGCTCTAAATGGCGATCAGGGATTTATCGCCGATATGCTCAAGGCGTTCAAGGAACGCCACGATTATGTGGTGAATGAGCTGAATACTATCCCTGACGTGAACTGTCTGGAAACTGACGGGACGTTTTACGTGCTGCCCGACGTAAGCCGGGTGATTGCTCGTCTTTCCGGCATTGAGGATGACCTGGCCCTGTCCGAGTTTCTGATTGAACAGGGCGGCGTGGCCGTCGTACCGGGAAGTGCTTTTGGCGCGGCCGGGCACATTCGACTTTCGATTGCCACCAGCATGGCCAACCTCGAAAAGGCCATGATTCGCATCAAGGCCGCTTTAGGCTGAGAGAACAGAACATTGCACGTCAACCGGGCTGGCCTGAAAAGTTTCAGGCCAGCCCGGTCATGCCGCGATCAACCCAGCTTCAGACCCGACAAGTAAGCCTTGAAGCTCTCTCTCAGCTCATCGTGCTTAAGGCCCTGTTCCACTGTGGCCATCAGGTAGCCCAGCTTTGAACCACAGTCATACCGCTTGCCCTCGAACTCAAAAGACAGCACAGGCTCATCATGCAACAGCATGGCGATGGCATCCGTTAACTGAATTTCCCCGCCGGCGCCGCGCTTGACGTTATCGAGCCGCTCAAAAATACCCGGAGTCAGGATATACCGCCCGACCACCGCCTGATTGGAGGGCGCATCTTCGGGTTTTGGCTTTTCAACAATGCCGTCCAGCTTGGCCAGACTCGGGCGAATGCTTTGCGCATCGACAATACCGTAACTTGCGGTTTCGGAAGGGTGCACCTTCTCGGTTCCCAAAATGGAGCACTGCCACTCGTCGTAGATTTCGACCATCTGCTTAAGGCAGCCACGCTGACCGTCGTCGATCATATCGTCCGCTAGCACGACCGCAAACGGCTCATCTCCCACAACACTGGCCGCGCAATTCACCGCATGGCCCAATCCCAGCGCTTCAGCCTGGCGAATATAGACGCAGGTTACATTTGACGGGACCACGTCCTGCAGAATCTTTAGAACCTCCGTCTTGCCTCGCATGGCCAGTTCGGTCTCCATTTCATAGGCCTTGTCGAAGTGGTCCTCGATCGCCCGTTTGGTCCGACTGGTCACAAAAATCATCGTGTCGATACCCGCTGCCACCGCCTCTTCGACGGCATACTGGATTAGCGGCTTGTCAACGATAGGCAGCATTTCCTTTGGGCTAGCTTTGGTCGCGGGAAGAAATCGGGTCCCCAGACCGGCAACAGGAAACACCGCTTTTCTGATTGGTTTTTTCATATGTATTCCTTCTTTTATCAGCGTGTTGATAACAGTTTATTTTTATCTCTCAGATAGTTGAGGACCTTATCGGCACAGACATCCAAACCATCTCTCCCCGTATGAACCACAACCTCCGGGTTCAACGGCGCCTCATAGGGCGACGAGATGCCCGTGAATTCCGAAAGCTCTCCCGACCTGGCTTTCTGATAAAGACCCTTAACGTCCCGACCCTCACACACATCGAGTGGCGCATCGCAGTAGACTTCAATGAAATCGCCCTCCCCCAACAGCTTTCTTACACCATCGCGATCACTGCGGAAAGGGGATATGAAGGCCGAAATAACGATCAGGCCGGCATCGGTCATGAGCTTGCCCATCTCACCAATTCGACGAATGTTCTCGCACCGATCCTCGGGGGTGAAACCAAGATCGCGGCACAGACCATGTCGCACATTATCGCCGTCGAGCACATAGGCACGGCAGCCTTCGGCAACGAGCCTTTCCTCAACACAATGCGCGAGGGTCGATTTCCCGGCGCCTGAAAGCCCGGTCAACCAGACAACGCAACCGTGATGGCCATTAAGCTGTTCGCGCTGGGCGCGGGTGACGATGCCGTGCTGCCATCGAATGTTATGGTTTTGAATCACAATCAATCCAACTAATGCGTTACGCGCGGGTTTGAACTACCCATGAAAAAGGCCCCAACCGGGGCCTTTTTCTGCTGATGTCGAACGATTATTGGGCTGCGGGTGCGGGTGCAACCGGGGCGGCAGCTGGCTGGGTAGTCGCCGGAGCCGCCACAGCTGGCGCAGCGCCCGCAGAACCGCCCACATTGATGACGGCACGATTCTTTTCCAAAGTGGCCTTACCGATCCCCTTGACCTTTTTCAGTTCATCAGCGGACTTAAAGGGACCATTCTTCTCACGATACTCGACAATGGCCTTGGCTTTTCCGGGGCCAACACCGGACAGTGCTTTCGACAATTCGTCAGCCGTCGCGGAGTTGATATCCACTGGCTCAGCCATGAGCATTGGAGACAAGACAAGCAGAACGGTGAACAGAAATGACTTGAAATGTTTCAGCATTAAATCCCCCTATGTTTGAGTATTATCGGAAAGTAGACCCTAACATAAACCCTAAACGAAAGAAAAGCTTTGGCTTAGCCGCCTCATTCTCTTTTGCCAGCTCCCGGTCCAAGCACTCGTGGGAGAATGCAGTGAAAGACTTGAATTGCGGCAAAGTGACGAGTCCTGACCCTAGCAATCTCTGCATGACCAGAGCCTGTGCCTTTCCACGGGATTTTCGCTGAACTTCGATAATTCAGGGACCATTGCGATTCCGCGACCATATCCCTCCAATCCAAATAGAATCCAATTTGTGCACCAATTAGACAAGCCCACGTCATCATCCAGGACCATCGAAGCGATCAACACCAAGGGCGATACACATGTCAGCGTTGCGGGGCTGACAATGGCCTATGATGATTTTATGGTTCAGCGCGACCTGAATTTCAGTGTGCGTCGAGGAGAGATTTTCATCATCATGGGCGGCAGCGGTTGTGGAAAAAGCACCCTTCTCAGGCATCTGATTGGCCTTAAATCTCCATTGGCGGGTCATGTGTTCTTCGATGGCATGGACCTCTGGGAAGCACCCTCCCGCGAACGCGACCGGATGCTGCTGAAAATGGGTATCCTCTACCAAAGCGGAGCGCTTTGGAGTTCCATGACCCTGGCCGAAAACATTGCCCTAAGCCTTTCGACGCACACCAGGCTGGGCCGCAAGGAAATCGCCGAACTGGTCTCACTGAAGCTATCCCTGGTGGGGCTTGCGGGTTTTGAGGATTTTTACCCCGCAGAAATCAGCGGTGGCATGCAAAAGCGTGCTGCGCTGGCACGGGCCTTGGCGCTGGACCCGGAAATCCTGTTTTTCGACGAACCTTCGGCGGGACTTGATCCTATCAGTGCACGTCGTCTGGATGATCTGATCCTGCATCTCAGCCAAAGCCTGGGTTGTACCGCCATTGTGGTGACGCACGACCTTGCCAGCATCCTGGAAATTGGCACAAATTCAATTTTTCTGGACACCGACTCGAAAACGATCATCGCCCGAGGCTCACCGCGCGAGCTGATCCATCAAGCCGAACATCCAACCGTGCGAGATTTCTTGAGCCGAGGCCAACCCGTGACAAACGGACAAAACACCTACAGATCCATCCCCACCCAGACGGATGGGCCGCTTGCAAGGGAGATTCATCAGACATGAAAGCCTCGGCCAGCACTCGATTGATCGGTCTTTTTGTTCTGGGAGGCCTGCTACTCGGCAGCATCCTTTTGCTGATGTTCGGTAGCGGACATTATTTCAGCAAGGTGCAACGCTATGTGGCCTACTTCGACGGCTCAGTGAATGGACTCGTCACGGGTGCACCGGTAAAGCTCAGGGGGGTCGCCATTGGCAGGGTCAATGACGTACTGGTCCAGTACGACACGGAACATAATCGCGTCTTGACACCAGTTATTGCCGAAATCGACCTGGAAAAGGTGATGGAAACTTACGGTCAGGATTCCGGCAGAGGTCATCAGCACCCTACCCTCAATGAACTGATCGATCGTGGCCTTCGGGCCCGCCTGTCACTCCAAAGCCTGGTCACCAACCAGCTTTATGTGGACATCGATTTCCAACCGGATCATCCCGGCCATCTGGTAGGGGAAAAAATTTTGGATCTTCCTGAAATCCCGACGATTCCCTCAAGCAAGGATGAAATCGAGAAGACCGTCCAGCAGGTAGCCAAGGAGGTCCGCGAGCTTCCTCTAAAGGATACGGTCGATGCCACCTTGGGCATGATTCGCCGGGTCGATGGCCTGCTCGCCAAACCCGAAACCGATGCCAGCATCGTCAACCTCAATCAGACACTCCTGGATCTGCAGAAACTGCTCCGTCACCTGGATGGCAAGGTGGATTCCATGAGCGGCAACCTGGATCTCACTACAAAGGAAATGCAGCAATTGATCCGACGACTGGACACTACCGTGACGACGCTGACCACCTCGGTGGATGGGGCGGTTCGTGATGGTCGGTTGCTGGTAAACCACCTCAACACACAGATTCCCCCACTACTTAACAACACCAATGAGGGCGTGAAGCAGGCCAAAGGAACCCTTTCGGCATTTGAGGAGCTCACCGAACCCGACTCCGAGCTCTCCAACATGATGCGGGATGTATCCGAAGCCGCACGATCCATTAGGAGGCTGGCGGATACATTGGAAAGAAACCCTGACAATCTTCTCTACGGTCGGAAGAAGTCTGAAGCAGATCGATAGAGGAATGAGTGCAGAAATCCTTGAATATGCCGTGGCATAATGCTGCTCAAATTCATACCGATCTGATGACCCCTCGACCCAATCCCAGCCGCACCCTCCCTGCCGTTGATTCACGGTCACTCTGTGATTCCGGTGCACGGGTCATCGCGACGGAAGCGGCGGCCGTTGCGGCGCTTTCCGACCGAATTGACGAGCATTTTGCCCAAGCCTGCCGGTTGCTCCTGCAGTGTAGAGGACGCATTATTGTCACGGGCATGGGCAAGTCGGGACATATCGGCGGAAAAATCGCCGCCACCCTTGCCAGCACCGGAACCCCTGCGTTCTTCGTTCATCCCGGCGAAGCGGGGCACGGCGATCTCGGCATGATCACGGCGGAAGACGTCGTGCTCGCCTTGTCGCATTCGGGCGATTCCTCGGAAATCCTGACCATCGTACCCATCCTCAAGCGCCTTGCCATCCCCCTGATCGTCATGACGGGCAAACTCCAGTCACCCCTCGCACGTCAGGCCGATGTGGCTCTTGACGCCGGCGTTTCCGAGGAAGCCTGCCCGCTCGGACTGGCACCCACCTCAAGTACCACTGCAGCCCTGGCCATGGGAGACGCACTCGCGGTTGCACTTCTGGAGGCCCGAGGCTTCAGCCAAGAAGATTTTGCATTTTCTCATCCCAGCGGTAGCTTGGGACGACGCCTGCTGATCCGGGTCAGCGACATCATGCACACGGGCGATCAGATACCTGTAGTCGACGCACAAGTAGCCGTCAGCGATGCAATACTCGAAATGACCGCCAAAAAACTCGGCATGACCGCCGTGGTGGACCACGAAGGAAAGTTACTCGGCATTTTTACCGACGGGGACCTTAGACGTTTGCTCGCGAAGTCCTTCGACATCCACACAACCCCCATTCATCAGGTTATGACCCCTGGTTGTGCGACGGTGGACGAAACCCGTCTGGCTGCAGAGACGGTCCGCATCATGGAGGAAAAGCGGATCAGCGGGTTGCTTGTGACTGATGACGAGTCACGATTGGTGGGAGCACTCAATATGCACGACGTGCTCAAGGCGGGGATTATTTGAATCCCTTGACTCCCTCGCAGGATATCCTTGATCGGACCATCCGAGTTCGCCTGCTGATCTGCGATATCGATGGCGTACTGACCGATGGGCGGCTTTTTTTCACGCCTGATGGGCAGGAACTGAAAAGTTTTCACGCTCGGGACGGGCATGGCATCAAGCTGTTGCAGCGAACGGGGGTGGAAACCGCCGTTATTTCTGGACGCAATTCCCCGGCGGTGGCGCTGCGCATGGACAGCCTGGGGGTTCGGCATGTTTATCAGGGTCGCGAAAGCAAGCTGGCTCCCTTTGAGGAACTGCTGGACCTGCTGGAGCTAACCCCGGAGCAAACCGCTTTCGTGGGCGACGACCTGCTTGACCTCCCTTTAATGAGGCGTGTCGGATTAGCCGTGGCTGTTGCGGACGCCCATTTCAGCATCACCGACACCGCTCACTGGAAAACGACAGCACCGGGCGGACAAGGCGCCGTCCGCGAGGTATGTGACCTCATCATGAGCGCGCAAAAAACTCTCCCCGCCATCATTGAAAGCTATTACTGAAAAACTGGGCGCGTTGAGTTCGATCACGCGCTATCTACTGATGGGCTTGCTGACCCTGGTTTCGTGGTGGGCCGCTGAGCGTTTTGGCCCACAGATCGAGCCCGGCCAAAAGCTGGAACCGGGTAAAGTGGACTATTATTCCAAAAGTTTGAAGCGAACGGTCCTCGATGAGTCGGGAAAGCCCAAGGAGATGCTGTACGCTGAAGAATTGGTGCATTACGAAGGCGAGAACCGAACAGAGCTCACCAAACCGGTTTTCACCCTCTATACCAAGGAAGGCCCACCCTGGATCATTCACTCGGAAACGGCGACTCTCCCGGGTGAGGGTGATGAAATCCTTTTGCATGGCGAGGTGCTGGTTCAGCGTGATGCAAACAAGAACGGCAGAACCATGCGTATCGAAACGACCAATGCCAGGGTTCAACCCGACAATAATTACGCCGAGACGGATGAGGACATACGGGTCATCAGTCCGCCGGATTACATGAGCGGGACCGGTGCAAAAATGAAGTTTGGCGATGGCATTCAATACAGCGTTCTGGCCAATGTCCGAAGAAAACATGAAGTACAGAAATAGACGAACCCCTCACGCAGTCCCGAAGCAACCTTGCCGACGGCAAAAAGCCTTGACGCGTCGAGGCTTAGCGAACGGATGGATATTCCCGGCATGGCTATATTCCGCTGTGATCAGCAGCCTGGTATTGACGTCAGGCAATACATGGGCGCTCAGCAGTGACTCAAAACAGCCGATGTATGTCGAATCCGATTCCGTCGTTTACGACGAAAACAAGGGTGAGACGGTCTATGTCGGCAACGTGAAAGCCAGCCAGGGCAGTCTGGAAGTGACCGGCGACAAGATGATCATCAATCAGGAAAAGGGCAAGGCTGACCAGATGATCATTTATGGCAGCCCCGCCCGGCTCAAACAGACCCCGGACGGAGGCGGTCCGGACAATCACGGCGTGGGTAAACGGGCGGATTACTTCCCTGAATCCGGCATCCTTATCCTAAATGGAGACGCCGTGACCTGGGAAGGGCCCGACCCCAGCACCAGCGAACATACCGTCAAAAGCGATCACATCGAGTACGACACCAAGAACTCCATTTACAAGGCTGGATCCAGCAAATCCGGGAGTCGTCGCGTTCATGTGAAAATCGTGCCCAAGGACGCCCAGACCGAGTAGCCGATGACCACGCTGACCACTCATCACATCGTGAAGCGTTACCATCGACGCAATGTCGTCGACGGCGTGACGGTTACTATCAATACCGGCGAGATCGTGGGGCTTCTGGGCCCCAACGGTGCGGGAAAAACCACCAGTTTCTACATGATTGCGGGACTGATCAGCCCGGATGAAGGCGATATTCGCATGGATGGTCGTGATATTACCTTCATGCCCATGCATGAGCGGGCCCGCCTGGGAATCGGTTATCTGCCACAGGAACCCTCCATCTTCCGCAAACTGACGGTGGCCGAAAACCTGATGGCAGTGCTGGAGTTGCGCAAGGAACTCACTTATGGGCAACGCGAACTCATCATCGAGGAACTTCTCGAGGAATTCAGCGTTGGCCACCTGCGCAATCAGCCGGCCATAGGACTTTCAGGGGGTGAGCGACGTCGGGTGGAAATTGCCCGTGCATTGGCCTGCGAGCCCCGGTTCATGTTGTTGGATGAACCTTTTGCCGGCGTTGATCCGATTTCTATCATCGATATCCAGAAAATCATCGTTCATCTCCGGGAACGGGGTATCGGCATACTCATCACCGAACACAATGTCCGGGAAACATTGGGTACTTGTGATCGCGCATACATCCTTGCCGGTGGCCGCGTCATTGCGGAAGGCAACGCCGAGGAAATCGTCCGCAACGCCGAGGTGCGCCAGGTTTACCTCGGTGAAAACTTCTCCATGTAAAGACCTCTGACTACCGCAAACTCTGGGCTATACTCGATAAGGCGATAGTGTGGCCGTCGGGCCAAACAGGGATCAAAGAACTCGATGAAACAGTCTCTGCAACTCCGCATGGGCCAGCACCTGGCCATGACACCGCAACTGCAACAGGCCATAAAGCTTTTGCAGCTTTCTAGTGTGGATTTGCAACAGGAAATCCAGGATGCGCTGGATTCCAACATGATGCTGGAGATCGCCGATGAAGAATCAGGAGAAGCCCCCCCAGCGGATTTGCCGAATTCAATAACATCCAGCTCCGAAGATCAGGAATACCGGGAATTGCGGGATATGGACTCGGTGAAGGAGATTCCTCAAGAGCTTGCCGTCGATGTATCCTGGGACGAGCTCTATGACAGCCTTTCGGCCATGCCGTCGGTGGGGCAGCCCGGGGGTGAAAATGACGATTACCCCTTTCAGCGTGCATCCGGGCAGACATTGCATGAATCGCTGGCCTGGCAAATGGAAATGTCACGCTTCAGTGAGCGTGATTACGCCATTGCGACAACCTTGATCGATAGCATCAATGAGGACGGCTATCTTGGCGCGCCCTTGGAGGAGATTCACCAGGGACTCTGCCAACAGATGCCTGCACTGGAACTGGATGAGGTCACCGCCGTCCTGCACCGGCTGCAAACATTCGAGCCTGCAGGCATTGCAGCTCTGGATCTTGCTGATTGTCTGCGCATACAGCTCTCTCAATTATCGGACTCCACTCCCTGCAAGGCCCAGGCTTTGACCTTGGTGACACACCACCTGGACCTTCTTGCCAGGAAAGACGTCGCGGGACTCAAGCGCAAACTGGATCTGGATGACGAGGCACTCGGTGAAGTGATCGCCCTGGTCCGCAGCCTGGAACCCAAGCCCGGGCAACAGATCGCGATAGACGACTCGCAATACATCACGCCGGACGTTTACGTGATTCGTCAGGCTGACCGCTGGACGGTTGCTCTCAACCCCGAGATTGCCCCTCGGCTCCGCGTGAATCCGCTCTATTCAGGCATGGTCAAGCGAGCAGATACCAGCACGGACAATGCCTCGATGCGCAATCACTTGCAGGAAGCCCGATGGTTCATCAAAAGCCTCCAAAGCCGCAACGAGACGCTGCTTAAGGTGGCCAAAAGCATCATCGAGCGTCAGCAGGCCTTCCTGAACGAAGGCGAAAAGGCCATGAAGCCACTGGTATTGCGGGACATCGCCGAAGAAGTCGGCATGCACGAGTCGACCATTTCCCGGGTCACAACCCAGAAGTACATGCACACACCCAATGGGATCTTCGAGTTCAAGTATTTTTTTTCCAGCCATGTTTCCACCAAGGGAGGCGGCGAATGTTCCGCCACAGCCATCAAGGCTTACCTCAAGGAAATCATCAGCACCGAAGACACTCACAAACCACTGAGCGATGAGGCCATTGCCAAAATACTGCAGGGATGGGGCATCAATGTTGCCCGCCGTACCATCGCCAAATATCGTGAGGCCATGGCTATTGCACCATCCAGCGAACGCAAACGAATCTTCTGAATCACACATTCACAAAACAAGGAGTAGACACATGAATATCGACATCACCGGGCACCATCTCCAGGTCACCGAGGCACTCAGGAATTACATCAATGAAAAATTTGCCCGACTTGAGCGGCACTTTGATCGGGTTATGGACGTGCATGTCGTACTTGAAGTGGAAAAACTGGCTCATAAGGCCGAAGCCACTGTACAGATCTACGGCGGCTCATTATTTGCCGAAGTCACTCAGGAAGACATGTACGCCGCCATCGATGGGCTGATCGACAAGCTGGACCGTCAACTTGTCAAACATAAGGAAAAGCACCAGCAACATTAATCGACACCGCACACCTCGCCCGCAGACATGACACACTGATGAATCGCAGTCTGCAGACGACCAAGAGATTTGCCCGATGGATTTGATCATCGTCAGTGGCCTGTCAGGCTCCGGAAAAAGCATTGCACTGGAGACTCTTGAGGACAGCGGTTACTACTGCATCGACAACCTGCCCATCGCTCTTTTCGAACCCTTCGTTCGGGAAGCCATGGGTGAAGGCGATGTGACCTATCGCAAGGTCGCCATCAGCATCGATGCGCGCAGTCGGTGCGAAAGTCTCGAACAGTTCCCGAAGACGTTAGAGCTCGCTGGAAAGCTTGGAGTCTCCTTTCAGGTCCTGTTCCTCAAGGCCGGTTCGGAAACTCTGCTGAAGCGATTCAGCGAAACCCGCCGCAAGCACCCACTGACGGACAGTACCCATTCCCTGATCGAAGCCATCGATCTGGAACAAAACCTGTTGCGCACGATCGTCAGCCGGTCGGACCTGGTCATCGACACCAGCCATACCAATGTGCATCAACTGCGTGAACTGATTCGCGAACGCATAGGCGCCAAAAGCCAGCACAGGATGTCGGTCTATTGCCTGTCCTTCGGTTACAAGAACGGCATTCCGTTTGATGCCGACTTCACGTTCGATGCACGCTGCCTCCCCAACCCGCACTGGGAACCGCTGCTCAGACCGAAAACCGGTCGCGACCCGGAGGTAAGGGAATTTCTGGACAACATCCCGGAGGTTCAACGTTATCTCGAAGATGTCACCGAGTTTATGGAGAAATGGACGCCGCGCTTTGCCTCCGAGAATAGAAACTACCTGACTATCGCCATAGGCTGTACGGGTGGTCAACATCGTTCCGTTTACCTCACGGAGGCCCTGGCGAATCGTTTATCTTCACCGAATTACGATCTGCTGGTTCGACACAGGGATCTTGGCTGAACCGCCCCCCGCCCCTATCTGAACGGGAGACTCAGTTGTCCATCAAAAGCCGGAAAATCGCTCGATTTCTCATACTCCTCTGCCTGGGCTTTGCCCCGACGGGTCTATGGGCAAGGAAAAGCGTTACCCCCCCGAAAGCCCTGCTGAATACGCCAAGCAAAGCAAGCCATACTCTCGAAATCGCCTATTTGAAACAGGCATCTTCCAGCGTACAGGCACAAGCCTATTTTGACCCGGTGATTAGTGAGCCAGGTCTCAAGGGAGCCAGACTGGGCATCCTCGACAACAATACGACCGGGCAATTTACCCAGCAAAGTTTCAGCCTCAAGGAATCGATCATTCCCCCTGATGGACAGGCAGCGGAAGCTTTCAAGGCACTGGTCACAGAGGGTTATCGTTATGTGATCCTCGACCTACCTGCCGACCTGATCACACAACTCGCACAGCTATCGGAAGCCAATAACCTGCTCTTGCTCGATATTTCCAGCCGGGACGATTCGTTGCGGGGAACCCGATGCCGAGCCAATCTGCTTCACTTCCAGCCCAGCCATGCCATGCGCGCCGATGCCCTGGCACAATATCTGATGAAGAAGCGCTGGAAGCACTGGTTTGTTGTGACGGGCAATGGCCCCGAAGACAAGCTGCTTGCGGAGGCGATTCGCAAATCAGCCAAAAAGTTCGGAGCGAAACTGGTCATGGATAAAACCTGGAGCCATGAATTCGATGACCGGCGAACCCCTGAATCCGAGGTGCCGGTTTTTACGCAGGCGGATGACTATGACGTGGTTGTCGTGGCTGATGAGACAAAGGCATTCGGCGATATCCTGTCTTATCGGACCTGGCTGCCCCGCCCCATTGTCGGCACTTCCGGTCTGACCGCCGTTTCCTGGGACAAAACACACGAGGCTTGGGGAGCCTTGCAACTCCAAAATCGCTTCCGCGAGCTGGCGGGACACTGGATGACGGAAGTGGACTACGGTGCCTGGCTGGCCGTTCGCACGCTGGGCGAGGCGGCCAGCCGGACCAGATCCATCGACTTCAATAAGCTCAAGTCATTCATACTGGGTCCTGACTTTGCCCTGGCTGGTTTCAAGGGGGTACCGCTCTCCTTTCGAGCGTGGGATTACCAGTTGCGCCAACCGGTGCTTCTATCCGGTGAACGCTCCCTGGTCGCGGTGGCTCCGATGGAGGGCTATCTTCACCCAAAGAATGAACTGGACACGCTGGGCAGCGATGAAGTCGAGTCAACCTGTCAATTCTGAGTTCTTTGACGCCTTTCCTGGGAACCAATTCCAGACTTAAAATCGCAACTTGGTATTGACGAGCAAAGTCTTTGAAGGTTTAATACGCGACTGGATTTGAGACGCGGCCAAGTAGCTCAGTTGGTAGAGCAGGGGATTGAAAATCCCCGTGTCGGCAGTTCGATTCTGTCCTTGGCCACCAATTTCCGAAAGGCTTACCACTGTAAATCAGCGTGTAGGCCTTTTTATTTTGTGACGCTGAGTAGACTGTGAAACCAGGATTTCGCCGCTCACGGACTTGGTCTTACGGCTGGACCGTCATATAATGACGCCGCCAAAATGAAGGGGCGGCAGCAAATCTGCAAACAGAGCGCGCGACCATCGCATAGCCCCTAGGTAACAGCTCGTTTGATCACCAGCGCGTTGATTCTGAGCGACTGAGAAATGGCTTTAACCCAGGTAAAATCTGCCTGAAGACAGGACAACATAATGACTTTCGTAATTACCGAAAACTGCATCAAGTGTAAGTACACCGATTGCGTGGACGTCTGTCCGGTCGACTGTTTCCACGAAGGCCCTAATTTCTTGGTGATCAATCCGGACGAATGTATTGACTGTACCTTATGCGAACCTGAATGCCCTGCGAACGCGATTTTTTCGGAGGATGAAGTCCCTGAAAATCAGCAGGAATTTATCCAGCTCAATGCTGAATTAGCGAAGGTCTGGCCAAGTATCTCCGAAGTCAAGCCAGCCAGCGAAGACGCTGATGAATGGAATGGTAAGGCGGGCAAGCTGGAGTTATTGGAAAGATAAACCGCCGATCACTCTTCGGAACGAGCGGCCTACCTTTAGTCTATTCGTTTATCCAGGGGCGACTGACAGGCGTCACCCCTTGAAATGGCTTTTAGCCGATGACACCGGAAAGGTTTCCGGAGTGAAGTCCACATTCTTTCTTCCCCCCGTCCTCCCACCACCATCGACCTTCACGTTCATGCTGGTTAGGTAAGATCGGCCTCGTACAAGGTTCACAACCAATACTGACGTAACCCCTGCGATGAAGCTCATTGAAGGGGACATCATGGGCCTCGATGTAGTCCCAGACCTGAGCAGAAGTCCAGTTGGCCAGCGGATTGAACTTGATCAACCGTTGCCCCGGCGCAGCTAGCGCCCAATCGGCCTCGACCTCGGCCAACTCGCTACGAGTCAAACTCTGATCCCGCCGTTGACCGGTGATCCAGGCATCCAGCGTTGAAAGCATCCTGCGCAGTGGCTCGACCTTACGGATACCACAGCATTCAGCGTGACCGTCCTCGTAGAAACTAAACAAGCCTTTCTGCTTAATCATTCGCTCAAGTTCGTGGGGCTGCGGAGTCATGATTTCCAGAGGAATGTCGTACCGCTTCCTGACCGCCTCGATCAGACGATAGGTCTCCGGGTGCAGACGGCCCGTGTCCAGTGAGAACACGCGGATGTCCGGCCGAATCTGAACGGCCATATCGATCAGGACAACATCCTCGGCGCCACTGAAGGAAATCGCCAGATTATGGAAGTGAGCCAGTGCAGCCTTCAGGACCAGCCGGGGATTCTTGCCCGCCAATTCGGTACGCAACGACTCCAAATCAAAAGTGGAACTATCCATGAGCAAAAGAAGAAATCAGGCAGGGAAATAAAAACCAATAAAGTGAGTTTGGTTAAGGTCAAAAAGGGTATTCATCGCTAGCCACTGAAGATTCATCAACTGCAGGATCCTCTGACGAACCGGTTTCATCCACCGGCTTGACGGGAATAGCGTAGGACTCGGTAGCCCATTCACCCAAATCGATAAGTTTGCAGCGCTCACAGCAGAACGGTCGATACTCCGAGGACGGGATCCATTCAACCGGTCTTGCACAGGTCGGACACTTGACCGTAGGGGCCATGACCGCAATCGCCTCTATCGCTCAATCAGCAAAAGTAACTCACCCGTCATCCTTTCAGAAAAGACAACAGGTCAAAAGGAAGTCGATGTCTTCGGCAGTTTGAACCGGCCGCAAGACTGAGTCACGCAACATGAAGCGGATGGTGAATCGGTGCTTTCCGCCGCTCACTTCGGCATAGTAAGGCTCGTATCGAGGGACGGCGACACGCAAAAGCTGATACGACAGCGTGTGATCCAGGGTCTTCTGATAAAAGCCCGAAGCAGCCATTTCCTGAACCGGATTCGCGCTGGTCCGAATAAAGTTCAGCAGCAAATCTATTGCGGAACGTACCTGCAGAAACGGTTGAATCCAGGTTTCCAGATCCTGACGCCGTTGGGCTTCATCACCTTCGAGCCAATGATGATAGGCCGGCAAATCAAATGAGCAGCTTCCGCCCGGCATACTGCTCCGCTGGGTGATCCCCTTGAAAAGCTCATTCTCCATCAAGGACAAGCCCACTTTTCCAGAAAAGGCATAGAGGTCCCTGCTGATGCCCTCAAGCCGTCCAATGACTTGCTGGACCATATCCTGGTCCACGCCCTCATAGAGCTTGGACATTCGGTTCAATACCCCGGCTTGTCGATCAATTTCCTGCAGAGCTTCCGACTTCAGATCGTTCCGACCAAACACCCCGGCGATATCAATCAGCGTTGAAACGACCGCTCGACAATCCCAAGTCGAACGACCCTGCATGAAGTGGTCGAACTGATGAAAAAGATGCTCCAGACGAATAAACAGACGAACCCTCTCATTGAGCGGGAATTCGTATAAGGTCAAGTCTTTCAAGAAAAAGTCCCAGATTCAGGGTTGGATGGCGATAGCTTTCAGAGAATTATAACTTCGATGCCACTCAGGCGCCCGAGCAAGATGGGTGGCGATCCGAAAGCACTTACGGCGCAAGCCCTGGCGCCGTATAAAAATGATGCAAACGATCAATCTGTGGCCTCAGAACGGCAAGCTCGTCAAAATTTTCGACGACATCGTCGGCCACCACGAGCCTTTGCTCCCGATTCAGCTGAGTCGCCAGAATAAGATCGATGGCTTTATCGTCAAGTCCATCCCTGATTCTGATGCGTTGGCGTTGAGTTTCAGGTGGACAATCCACGACCAGCAAGCGATCGACAAAATCTCTTCGCCCAGTTTCCAACAGCAAAGGCACCACCAACAAGCAATAGGTGGCTGACAATGCCTCCACCTGGCGCTGCATTTCATGATAAATGAGAGGATGCAGAAGATTTTCCAGCCACTCCCTTTCATCGGTCCGCGAAAATACCTGCTCTTTGAGAAGACGGCGATTCAAACGCCCATCCAGCAGCACATCCTCGCCAAATTGTCGAACAATGGCCTGAAATGCCGGCCACCCCGGCTCAACCAGCTGATGCGATATCTGGTCCGCATCAATGACCGGAACACCTTTTTCGGCGAAGAGATTGGCGACCGTGGTCTTTCCACAACCAATACCGCCCGTGAGGCCGACCTTGAGCATGCTATCGCTCAATGGGAATTGATCCATCCCAGATAGAGCGCATTCAATCGATCACCCCAGATCAGCGCCACCCAACCGGCGGCGGCAAGATAGGGGCCGAAAGGAATCGGCAAACGACGATCGTGCCCCATGAGGAGGATGATCAACAATCCGACGACCGCTCCCACCACGGATGACAGCAAGATGATCAGCGGCAGGTATAGCCAGCCCAACCATGCGCCCAAAACGGCCAGTAACTTGAAGTCGCCAAAACCCATCCCCTCTTTGCCGGTGATACATCTGAATACCTGAAACACCATCCATAGGCTCAAATAGCCCAGTGCGGCACCGACAATGCTGGCGTTGCTGTCGGTAAACACTGCGAAAACGCTGAGCACCAAACCCAGCCAAAGCAGTGGCAAGGTGATGGCGTCCGGCAGCAACTGTCGATCAAAATCGATAATGCTCAGCACAATCAGCCCCCAAGTCAGTATTAGCGCAGCCACCATCTGGCTAGTGGCACCAAACTGCCAGGCCACGATGACCGAGAGCAGCGCCGTCAAAATTTCCACGGCGGGATAACGGAAGGGAATCCCCATACCGCAACCGGAACACCGTCCCCTCAGGATCAGATAACTGATGACTGGAATGTTTTCCAAAACACTCAGGGACTTGCAACACCCAGGACACTGGGAGCGCGGGACGGCCAGATTGTAGTTTTCTGTGGTGGACGCCTCGTCACATTCAATCGCCAGAAACTGCTGACACTCCTGCCTCCACTCACGCTCCAGCATGATCGGCAAGCGATGAATCACTACATTCAGGAAACTGCCGATCACCAGACCGAGAACTCCGACTGATGACAGAAAGAGAACCGGGGAGGCAGACAATACTTCGAACATATCCCACCCGATCAAACAACCGAACCCAGTTTGAAAATGGGCAGGTACATCGCGATCACCAACCCGCCCACGACCACGCCAAGAATCGCCATGATCATCGGCTCGATAAGGCTGCTCAACGACTCCACCGCATTGTCGACCTCTTCCTCATAGAAGTCAGCCACCTTGCCCAACATGTTGTCGAGAGAGCCCGCTTCCTCACCAATCGCAACCATCTGCACCACCATATTGGGAAACAGGGCGGTCTGACGCATGGATTGCTGTAACTGAGACCCGGAAGAGACATCCTCGCGCATCTGCAGCACGCCGTTGGCATAGACAAAATTTCCCGTTGCGCCCGACACCGACTCCAGCGCCTCCACCAGAGGAACACCCGCCGTCGACATCGTGGCCAGCGTCCGCGCAAATCGGGCAATGGCGGCCTTGTGAATGATCTCGCCCACCACCGGCACCCGCAGCGCCATTCGATCGATCATCTGGTTGAATTTCTCGGAGCGTTTCTTCAGCTGAACGAGAACATAAACCACAGCGATGATCACGCCCAGAACGACATACCACCATTCCTGCACAAACTTGGAAAGGTCCACCACCATTCGAGTGAATGCAGGCAGATCGGCGCCAAATCCCTTGAACAGCTCTTCAAACTGTGGGACGACAAAAATCAAGAGAATAGCGGTCACGACCACGGCGACAGCAATGACCGCCGCCGGATACGTCAATGCCTTCTTGATCTTGGCCTTGATCGATTCGGTCTTTTCCTTGTATTCGGCAATCTTGTGCAGCAATGTTTCCAGTACACCGGCCTGCTCCCCGGCCTGAACGAGATTGCAGAAAAGCTCATCGAAATACAGCCGATGCCGACCCAAGGCCTCAGCCAGCGGGATACCGCCCTCGATATCGGACTTAATCTTGAGCAGCAGATCCTGCATGGACGGATTTTCATGCCCCCGCCCGACGATCTCGAAGGCCTGAACCAAAGGCACCCCGGAAGACAGCATGGTCGCCAACTGACGGCTGAAGATCGCGATATCCTTGGTCGTTATTTTTTTCGGACGGGCGGAAAACAGGGCCATCGGCTTTTTCCGAATTTTGACGACCCGGATTCCCTGTCGACGAAGTTCAGCCCGCGCCACCAGCTCGGTCCGCGCCGAGAGTTCTCCCTGTGTTCGTGCGCCACGCTGATCGGTCCCTTCCCAGACAAACCAGACCAGATTGTCTTTCTCAGCCGCCACAGGCTTACTCCCTCGTAATACGGTCGACTTCGGCCAGACTCGTCACCCCGGCCTTGACCTTTTTCAGTCCCGAGGCTCGCAAGTCATTGATGCCCTCCAGAGCAGCCTGTTCGGCAATTCGAGTCACGTTGGCGCCCTCCAGAATGATGCGACTCAGTGTCTCGGTAATCGGCATCACCTGATAGATGCCTACCCTGCCCTTGTACCCCTTCACACAGTTCTCGCACTCACCGGGGCCATAAACAATCAGCCCCTCCAGATCATCCTCCTTGAAACCCGCCTCAAGCAGGGTTTCAGGCGGCAAATCAAGCGGCTTCTTGCAATACTCACACAGGCGTCGGGCCAGACGCTGGGCGAGAATCAACAAGACCGAGGCGGCGATATTGAAGGGAGGAATCCCCATCTGCATCAGACGATTGAGCGTTTGCGGGGCATCATTGGTATGTAGCGTAGACAGCACCAGGTGGCCCGTCTGGGCGGCCTTGACCGCAATTTCAGCCGTCTCGAGATCACGAATCTCACCCACCATGATGATGTCAGGGTCCTGCCGCAGGAACGCCCGCAACGCCTCGGCAAACGTCAACCCAGTCTTGACATTGACATTCACCTGATTGATCCCGGGCACGGTGATTTCCACCGGATCTTCGACCGTCGAGATGTTTCGATCACTCGTGTTGATCATATTGAGGCCGGTATAGAGGGTGACCGTCTTGCCGCTTCCGGTCGGACCCGTCACCAGGATCATGCCATACGGCTTGTTAATGGCCTCGAGAAAATCAACCCGCTGCTCGGGTTCGAAACCCAGCCGCTCGATCCCAATCTGGGCCGAAGTGGGGTCGAGAATACGCAGCACGATCTTTTCGCCAAACAGCGTGGGACAGGTATTCACACGAAAATCGATAGCCCTCTGCTTGGAAATCCCCAGCTTGATGCGGCCGTCCTGAGGCACTCGACGCTCGGCGATATCCATGCGTGACATGACCTTGAGACGCGCGGCAATGCGGCCCGCCAGGTTGATCGGCGGCGAGGCGATCTCGTGGAGCATGCCGTCATTGCGGTAGCGAATCCGAAACTCCTTTTCATATGGCTCGAAATGGATATCCGAGGCGCCCTTCTTGATGGCATCGAGCAGAATCTTGTTGACGAAGCGGACCACCGGGGCATCATCGAGTTCGGCGCCCGGCTCAACCGGGCCCTTGACCCCTTCGGTCGCCGTCAGGTTGATGCTGTCGAGATTGACGTTGAGAAGGTCCTTGAACGTGGTATCCGCCGCATCGACCGCCGCATCAATGGCTTTGACGAGCTTGTCCTCCTCGACCACCACGATCTCGATGGTCATGCCGGAGTGGAACTTGATCTCCTCGAAGGCCGTGTATTGGCTGGGATCGGCGACGGCCAGAGAAAGACGATGGCCGCGCTTAAACAGCGGCAACACATGATGAGCAAGTATCAGTTTTTCACTGACTGCCTTGACCGGCAAATAGGCCGGCAGAAAAACGGAAAGGTCGAGCAGCGGTACCGCAAATTCTTCCGCCATGGCGGTAGCGACTTCAAGACTCTGCAGCGTCCCGCTACTGACGAGGTAACTGACCATGGGAATGTTTTTGCGGGCCGCCTCTTCCGCGCACTTTTGCGCTCTGTCCTCGGTCAGCAAACCCCGGTTGATGAGACCCTTGGCCAGGCCATTGAACGCAGGCAACACGGCTGACATGGCGGTCCCTTTCAGCCGATCGACATGGGGGCGACGCACAAAGGCACCGCCAGCCCGCACTTACATGGCATGAATTTTTTCCATTTGGGCCTGCAGCTCGGCCAAACCCACCCTCAAATCCTCGAGCCGTGCCTTTTCCTTCTCCACCACTTGAGCCGGCGCCTTGGCCAGAAAGCCCTGATCACCGAGCTTACCTTCCAGCCGAGGCAACTCCTTACTCAGGCGCTGAATTTCCTTATCCAGCCGAGCCAACTCGGCCTCTTTATCGATCAGACCGCGCATCGGAATTAGAACCTTTATCTCGCCGACCAGCGCAATAGCCGCCTCGGGCGGCTGCGCACCGGGTTCCAGCCAGGTCAGGCTCTCAACGCGGCCGATTTTGTGGAGATAGTCACGACTTTGATCGAGGTAAATCCGGTCCTGAGCGGATCCATTGTCCAGCAAGACGGTCAACGGCTTGCCCGGGGCGATATTCATTTCGCCCCGAATCCGCCGGATACCCAACAGCAAGGCCATGACCCAAGCCATGGACTCTTCGCTTTCCCGGTCGGCGGTCTCAGGATCATTCACAGGATAAGCCTGCCGCATGACGGTCTCGCCCTGCTTCCCCGCCAGGGGTGCCACCCGCTGCCAGATTTCCTCGGTAATGTACGGCATCACCGGATGAGTCAGACGCAAAACAGTTTCCAGTACCTCCACCAGCGTCTGCCGTGTGCCGCGCTGCAGTGCCGGATCATCGGACTGCAAGCTCACCTTCGCCAGCTCGAGATACCAGTCACAGTAATCGTTCCAGATAAACTCATAAATCGAGCGGGCCGCCAGGTCGAAACGGAAGTCCTCGAATGCCACCAGGGTCTCGCCGATGGCATGATTAAGGCGCGAGCGAATCCAGCGATCGGGCAGGCTGTAGCTCACCTCGCCGCTCAAACCGCAATCCTGGCCCTCGGTGTTCATCAGCACAAAGCGGGCCGCGTTCCACAGCTTGTTGCAGAAATTTCGATAGCCCTCGACCCGGCCCATGTCGAACTTGATGTCGCGGCCGGTCGAGGCCAGCGAGGCAAAGGTGAAACGCAGCGCATCGCAACCATAGGCCGCGATCCCGTCGGGAAATTCCTTGCGGGTGCGCTTGTCGATTTTCTCCGCCATCTGCGGCTGCATCAGCCCGCTGGTCCGCTTGGCCACCAGCGCATCCAGCGTAATGCCGTCGATGATGTCCAGGGGGTCGAGCACGTTGCCCTTCGATTTCGACATCTTCTGGCCCTCGGCATCACGCACCAGGCCATGGACATAGACGGTCTTGAACGGCACCTGCGGGCTGCCATCGGGATGCTTCATGAAGTGCATCGTCATCATGATCATCCGGGCGACCCAGAAAAAGATGATGTCGAAGCCGGTCACCAGCACATCGGTGGGATGGAAGATTTTCAGCTCGGGCGTCTGCTCCGGCCAACCCAAGGTCGAGAAAGTCCACAACGCCGAGGAGAACCAGGTATCGAGCACGTCCTCGTCCTGCCGCAAGAGCGTGCCGGCCTCCAGGCTGTATTTGGCGCGCACCTCGGCTTCGTTTCGGCCGACATACACCTGGCCACGATCGTCGTACCAAGCCGGAATCCGGTGTCCCCACCACAGTTGCCGGGAAATGCACCAGTCCTGGATGTCCCGCATCCATGAGAAATAAAGATTCTCGTACTGCTGCGGCACGAAGCGGATGCGGCCATCCTCCACGGCCTCGATGGCCGGTTTCGCCAAGGTCTTGGCGTCCACGTACCACTGGTCGGTGAGCCAGGGTTCGATGACCACGCCCGAACGGTCGCCGCGTGGCACTTTCAGGGTGTGCGGATCGATCTTTTCGAGGAGCCCGAGACTCTCGATCTCGGCGATGACCTGCTTGCGGGCCTCGAAGCGGTCGAGTCCCCAGTATTCTTTAGGAATGCCTATATCTGTCGCTAAATCAATCACATCCCTGGATTGAATTCGAGCGTATCTCAGCCCTTCATGGGTCATCGGCCAGTCTGTGTCACTAACAATCGTTGCATCTCTTGTGAAGATATTGATCAGCGGCAGGTTGTGGCGCTTGCCGACTTCGTAGTCGTTGAAATCGTGGGCGGGGGTGATCTTCACGCAGCCAGTGCCGAATTCGGGCTCGACGTAGTCATCGGCGACGATGCGGATTTCCCGGCCCGTGATGGGCAGGCGGATGGTCTTGCCCACCAAGTGCTTATAGCGCTCGTCTTCCGGGTGTACCGCGACGGCGGTGTCGCCCAGCATGGTTTCGGGCCGGGTGGTGGCGACCACCAGATGCCCCGAACCGTCCGCCAGCGGATAGCGGAGATGCCACATGAAGCCCTTTTCCTCCTCGTTCTGCACTTCGAGGTCGGAAATGGCCGTGTGAAGCTTGGGGTCCCAATTCACCAAGCGCTTGCCGCGGTAGATCAGGCCATCGTCGTACAGGCGGACGAAGGCTTCCTGCACGGCTTTCGACAAGCCTTCGTCCATGGTGAAGCGCTCGCGGCTCCAATCAACCGATGATCCGAGGCGGCGGAGCTGGCGGGTGATGGTGCCGCCCGATTCGGCCTTCCACTCCCAGACCTTGTCCAGAAACCTGTCGCGGCCCAAATCGTGCCGGGTCACATTCTCAGCCGCAAGTTGCCGCTCGACCACCATCTGCGTGGCGATACCGGCGTGGTCGGTTCCGACCTGCCACAACGTGTTGCGACCCTGCATCCGGCGAAGGCGGACCAGCGTGTCCATGATGGTGTTGTTGAAGCCATGCCCCATGTGCAGGCTGCCGGTCACATTCGGCGGCGGAATCATGATGCAGTAGGGATCGCCGCTGCCGGACGGTGCAAAATGGCCCTGTTTTTCCCAGGTCTGGTACCAGCGTTGCTCTAGGGCGTGGGGTTCGTAAGTCTTGTCCATGATGATCGTCAGAAAGCCGCGGCACGCGCCTCGGCATCAAATTGGTTAGTGTGAAGGCCTGCACATAGGCCAACAAATCGAGCTTCGGTCAGGCGCGTCCAGCTGATGGGTCTGAATCTCGTAACCCTCCGACTGGTAGCGCTTGTATCTCTGCCGCCCAGCCCGTTTGATGGATTCCTGCTGATCCACCAACTCGGCGACCCGCTCGAAAGCGCCGAAACCTTCAGCGACCTCCGTTCCCAGATTGACCAGCACATCGCACAAATGCGGGGGTGGCGGTATGTGACCGATAACGACCGGGGCTTCCCGGTCCGCCATTTCGGCGAGTTCGTGGGGAACAAAACTCCCCTGCCGGAATGTCCAGAGAAGATCATCGAAAAGCCGCATCTCTTCTTCCGAATCGGTCTTCAGATACAGCGTATGGCCTTGTCGATAAGCTTTCTCGACCAATCGGCAGGCCGTCAACCGTCTGGCATGAGGGTCACTGCCGGGCAAAATGTAAAAGTCGATGCGGGTCATTGGACCCGATCAAGCAGGTACTGAACCAGCAACGGGACGGGACGGCCGGTCGCACCTTTCTCTGCACCCGATTTCCAGGCCGTACCGGCAATATCGACATGAGCCCATGGATAATCCTTGGTAAACCGGGATAGAAAACACGCCGCCGTGACGCTGCCGCCATCGGGTCCACCGATATTGGCAAGATCGGCAAAGTTAGATTTGAGCTGATCCTGGTACTCATCCCAAAGCGGCATGCGCCAGACGCGGTCCAGTGCGGTTTCGCCCGCCTCGGAGACGGCAGCGGCCAGCGACTCATCATTGCTCCACAAACCACTGGGATGCCGGCCAAGCGCGACGACGCAGGCGCCGGTGAGCGTGGCCACATCGATCACCGCAGCGGGTTCATAGCGCTTGGCGTAGCTCAGTACATCGCACAATAACAGGCGTCCTTCCGCATCCGTGTTGAGAATCTCGATGGTCAGGCCCGCCATGCTTTTGACGATGTCACCGGGCTTGTTGGCCGTACCGGAGGGCAGATTCTCCGAAGCCGGTACCAGGCCGACGATGTTGAGTGGCAACTGCAACTCAGCCGCGGCAGCGATGACACCAATGACACTGGCGCCGCCACACATGTCATATTTCATCTCGTCCATGTTGGCGGAAGGCTTGATCGAGATGCCGCCAGCATCGAACGTCAGTCCCTTACCGACCAGCACATAGGGCTTGGTCTTGGCGGGAGCGCCCGCGTATTCCATGATGATGAGGCGCGCCGGCTCCTCGCTACCGCGTGACACCGAACTGAAGGCCCCCATGCCCAGTTCCTCGATGTCTTTCTCACCCAGCACCTTGACCTTGAGTTTCTTGAAGCGCTTTCCAACGCGCTCGGCCTGTTCCGCCAGATAGCTAGGCGTGCAGACATTGCCCGGCAAATTGGCCAAATCCTTCGCCAGGCGAACCCCCATGGCGATTGCCTGGCCTTGGTCAATCGCCTTTTGCGCATTGGCAATCGCGGCATCGCCGTGAACCAGAAACTGCACCTTGGCCAGCTTTGATTTCTGGTTGGTCGACTCGCTCTTGAGTTCCGTGAAGCGATACACCGAGGATTCAAACGCCTCAATGAACTGACGAACATTCCAGCCCAGATCCCGGCCCTGCACTTCCGCTTCATGCAGGGCGCTAACGGCCTGCTTGGCATGCGAATCCTTGACCGCCCGCGCCGCCGCCATGAGCGCCTTCCGATAGGCGGCGGGAGTCAGTTCCTCCTTTTTCCCGAGCCCCACCAGAATGATGCGCTCTACGTCATCAGAAGGGGTGTGCGGGATGACCAAAACCTCGCCCGGCTTTCCATCGACATCGTCACGCTTCAGCAGTTTCTCCAGCATGCCGCCGAATCGGGCATCGAGTAAAGCGGCGGAAGGCGTCAGTTTGCGCTTATGGTAGAAACCCAGAACCACACAGGGTGTGACGAGATTCTCGACAAATTCGGATTTGACCTGATAGTCCATAGTAAACTGCCTGGGTTTTGGTTGGTGGGGGTGGCTCCGCCCGATGGCCGGGCAGAACCCAGGATTCATTGTTGCAAATGCAAAGCCGGCAGAGAATAGCAAGGTATCAGGCAAAACGTCCAAATCCGTCAACGTTGAACCGCCCCATGGCTCCCAATCCCGACTCTCCATCTGCCGTCCTGACCCTGCCTCTCATCCAGAACCCGACCTGACCCGGCTCCAACCGACCGATGAACGAAACCGCCACCAAGCCTCCCCGCCGTATCCGGCGATCACTGCTTAACGTCGTGGATCGCATGGTGTCCTGGGAATTGCTTAAGACCCTGGTTTCCATCCTGCTGGTACTCGTCACCATTATCGTCAGCCGCAAGTTTCTCGGCATTCTCACCAAGGCCATCGAAGGAGAAGTGGCGACCGACACCGTCTTCACCCTGCTTGGCCTGAAAACCCTGACCGCCCTGGCCATCCTGATTGCGCCCTCGCTGTTCATGGCGGTTTTGACCGTCATGGGGCGCATGTATCGTGACCACGAAATGTCGGTGCTGGCTTCAGCCGGGGTGGGCGCAAGACGGCTTTACCGCAGCCTGGCCTGGGTGGTCGTTCCGGTGTTCTGTCTTTCGGCCTGGATGGCCTTGGTGGTGATGCCCTGGAGCGAACGACAAAGCCAGGAACGCATCATGCACGACGTAGAAACCCAGGATATTCGTGGCATCAAGGCCGGTCGATTCAACGAATTCAGCTCCGGCGACGTCGTCCTTTATGCGGAGTCGATGAACGAACAGCACGACATGTTGAACATTTTTGTTCAGAGCCGTCAGAACGACAAAACCGGCGTGGTTGTCGCCGAGCGGGGACGCCTGCACAAGGCCGAAAACGGGGACAACTTCGTGATTCTCAATGAAGGACGGCGATTGCAGGGCACTCCGGGGCAGGCTGACTACATCATCAGCGAGTTCGATGAATATGCCGTGCGCATCAGCGGGCCGGAGGAAATGTCAGCGACCCTCAGGCGCGAAGGCACCGACAGCCTGAGCTTGTTACTCAGCCGCACCCCCAAGGACTTGGCCGAATTACAGAAGCGCGTAGCCATTCCTCTGGGAGTCCTCGCCTTGGCGCTGCTGGCCGTCCCCTTGGCTCGAGTTTCCCCTCGCCAAGGCCCCTACGGAAACGTGTTTTCGGCCTTCATCATTTACATCCTCTATGAGAACTCGCAGAAAATCTCTCAGGGCATGCTGATGTCCGAAAAAATTCCGGCATGGGCGTCCTATGCGGTGATCTACGGATTATTGCTGCTGATGACCCTGTTTCTGTTCCTCAAGAACCTGGGCCCCCGCTGGATCAGGCACTTTCTGGGCACGGGGCGGCAAACATGATTGGCAGTCTCGATTGGTACATCGCACGCGAAGTCATCAAGGGCACCCTGGTCGCCATCCTGGTGCTGCTCACCTTGCTGACCTTCTTCACATTTGCCGATGAACTCGGAGACATGGGCAAGGGTGACTATGGCATGCGCCAGATCGTTAAATATCTGCTGCTGACGCTGCCCCGCAACTTTTACGAACTGCTGGCGCCCGCCGCACTGGTCGGCAGCCTCGTCACCCTGGGTGCACTGGCCAACCATCGCGAACTGGTCGCGATGCAGGCCGCCGGCGTTTCCCGCGCCCGAATCATCGCCGGCGTCATGCTGGGCGGGCTTATTCTTCTGACTATTTCGATTTTCGTGGGCGAACTCATCGCCCCGCCTTCCGAGCGGGCGGCGCAAAACCTGAAATCGATTGCCCAGAGCAAGCAGGTCACCTCCAGAACTCGATATGGTTTCTGGGTGCGTGACGGTGATGTGTTCATCAATATCCGCTCGATGAATGAGCGACAGACGCTGGGCGACATCAGCATCTACGATGTTGACGAAAATCGCCAGATCACCCGGGCGACCCATGCCGTCGAGGCCAAACATGACGGTTTGCAGTGGCGCCTGAAGGACATCAATACCACTTTGTTCAACGGCTCGGACGTCATCACCGAGAACCAGAGCGAAGCGGACTGGTCATCGGTGCTGGCCCCCGAACTGCTCAACGCCTTCATCATTCGTCCCGAGAACCTGTCGGCGCTGGAACTTTCAAGATATGTGGATTACTTGCAGGAGAATGGTCAGAAATCCATGCTCGTCGAGCAGGCCTTCTGGGGTCGACTGGTGAACCCCTTCGTCACCCTGGTCATGCTGATGGTCGCCGTCCCCTTCGTGCTGACCGTTCGTCGTGAAGTGGGCACAGGACAGCGCGTTGTTGCCGGCGTGGTCATCGGGCTGGGCTTCCATCTATTTGACAAGATGTTTGGACACCTGGGCCTCGTTTACGAATTCAACCCCCTGTTTTCAGTCTCCTTTCCGACCATCCTCGCTCTGTCCGGGGTATTGGTAGCCCTGTGGCGCATGGGATCCGCCTGATTTCCCTGAAGAACTTCGTGAAGATCAGGCCGTGAAAAGCCTTGCCCGATTGAAGCTTGCCGTTAACCGACTGCGATCATCCATGAGGAGGACAACGAAACTGGAGAAATGGCCCGCCCGCTGTTTATAGCTCGTGCAACTCTCTCTACAATGCCTGATTTTTGCGGTCATGCCGCATACATCCAGCCCCGCCGCCCATGACCCACGATTACGCTGCCCGCACCCAACTGATCCGGAACTTGTTGTCCGAACGCATCCTGTTTCTGGATGGCGCCATGGGCACCATGATCCAGACTTATCAGTTGGCCGAACAGGACTATCGGGGGACGCGCTTTGCCGACTGGCCGAGCGACCTGAAGGGCAACAATGACCTGCTGACACTGACCCAGCCGCAGATCATCAAGGCCATTCATCTGGCTTACCTTGAGGCGGGCGCGGATCTACTGGAAACCAATACCTTCAATGCCAACCGTATCAGCATGGCGGACTATGGCATGGAGGCATTGGCCTATGAGCTGAACCTCGAAGGCGCCCGTCTGGCCCGTGAAGCTTGCGAGGCTATCTCGGCCAAAACACCCGGCAAGCCGCGCTTTGTGGCCGGCGTACTCGGCCCGACCAGCCGCACCGCCACCATTTCGCCCGACGTCAACGACCCAGGCTTCCGCAATGTCCATTTCGATGAGCTGGTGGACGCCTATACCGAGGCGACCCGCGGGCTGGTGGATGGCGGTGCCGACCTGATTCTGATCGAGACGGTGTTCGACACGCTCAACGCCAAGGCCGCCGTGTTCGCCGTCGAGAAGTTTGCGGAAGAACATGGCCTGCCGCTGCCGGTGATGATTTCCGGCACCATTACCGATGCCTCGGGCCGCACCCTGTCGGGACAGACGGTCGAAGCGTTCTGGAACTCGCTCAAGCATGCCCAGCCGATTTCCTTCGGTTTCAACTGCGCACTGGGTGCCAAGCAGTTGCGCCAATACATTGAGGAGCTGTCGAATATCGCCGACACCCATGTCTCGGCCCATCCCAACGCCGGCCTGCCCAATGAGTTCGGCGAGTACGACGAGTCGCCCGAGGCCATGGCCAAGGAAATCGCCGAATGGACTGAGCAGGGCTTCCTCAACATTATTGGCGGTTGTTGCGGCACCCGACCACCACACATCAAGGCCATCCATGATGCGGTCCAGAACTTCCCGCCCCGGCGAATTCCGGTCATCGAACCGAAATGTCGGCTGGCTGGCCTGGAGCCGCTGAACATCGGCGCAGAAACTCTGTTCGTAAATGTCGGCGAACGCACCAACGTCACCGGCTCCGCGGCCTTCCGCCGCCTGATCCGCGAGGAAAAATACGAAGAAGCGCTGGAAGTGGCCCGTCAGCAGGTCGAGAACGGCGCACAGATCATCGACATCAACATGGACGAGGGCATGCTTGACTCCAAGGCGGCGATGGTGCGCTTCGTCAATCTGATCGCCGCCGAGCCCGACATCGCCCGCGTTCCGGTGATGCTGGATTCCTCCAAGTGGGACATCCTGGAGGCCGG
>JBIIEQ010000042.1:0-29203 GCA_044237765.1 Methylococcaceae bacterium
CCGACCTTGATCCGCAGCGCACCGATGGCCTCGTTGACCACCTTGGCCTTGTCGGCGCCGAAGAAGACCAGATCGCCGGTCTCGGCCCCGACCCGATCCATGATCGCCAACACGGCCTCCGGCGGCAGGAACTTGACGATGGGTGATTGCAGACCTTCGATCCCGGCAGCTCGGTCGGTGACCTTGATGTAGGCCAGCCCCTTGGCGCCATAAATGCCGACAAACTGAGTCAGTTCGTCGATTTCCTTACGCGAAAGGTCACCCCCCTTCGGGAGGCGCAAGGCGACGACGCGGCCATCCGGATCCTTGGCCGGACCGGCGAACACCTTGAACTCGATGTCCTTCAGCAGATCGGCGACATCCACCAACTCCAGCGGAATACGCAAATCCGGCTTGTCGGAGCCATAACGCCGCATGGCCTCCTCATGCGTCAGGCGCGGGAACGGATTTGGCAGCTCGATATTCAGCGTCTTCTGGAACAGCTCGCGAATCATCTGCTCCATCAGATCGGTGATAGCCTGCTCGTCCATGAACGAGGTTTCGATATCCAGCTGAGTGAATTCTGGCTGACGATCGGCGCGCAGATCCTCGTCGCGGAAACAGCGGACGACCTGATAGTAGCGATCCATGCCCGAGACCATCAGCAGCTGCTTGTAGAGCTGCGGCGATTGCGGCAAGGCGAAGAAATGATTCGGATGGGTACGACTGGGCACCAGATAATCGCGGGCGCCTTCCGGCGTGGCCTTGGTCAGGAACGGCGTTTCGATTTCATAGAAGCCGTTGTCATCCATGAAATTGCGCAAGTGGCGGGTAATGTCCCGACGCAAACGCATCCGCTGCTGCATGATCGGCCGGCGCAGATCGATGTAGCGGTAACGCAGGCGGGTTTCCTCGCTGACCTCTACCTCGCTCTCCAGCGGGAACGGCGGGGTTTCCGCCTTGTTGAGAATCTCCAGCCGGGTGGCCAGCACCTCGATCTTGCCGGTCGTCAGGTTGGCATTGATGGTGCCCTCGGGACGAGGCCGCACCTTGCCTTGCACCTTCAGGACATATTCGCTGCGGACCGTCTCAGCCAGCTTGAAAGCCTCGGCATAGTCGGGGTCGAACACCACCTGAACCAAGCCCTCGCGATCCCGCAGATCAATGAAGATGACACCCCCGTGATCACGACGACGATGAACCCAGCCACACAGGTCGACTTCCTGATCCAGATGACTTTCCGTTACTTCTCCACAGCGGTGGCTACGCATGACTGATTCCCGGGGCGGTAAAAAGGCTTGAATTTTAGGGGGTGCAAGGGGGTGACACAAGGCTGAAGGTCGCGAAAGACCGTCAATGAACTCGACGCAATAGGCGATTCATCGATAGATAGGCACCCGCGTGGGTTATATGTCAGGTTTCGAGCCACATTTCGGGAGAAGGTTGACCGGATATGATGAGTTCGAGAGTGAACCGTTCGCACCCGCAAGGCAATCACTTTGTTTCTTTAACAGGCCACGAGGATGCCCTGAATGTAAAGCGCCGCTGGCGGAAGAATTCCAGGCCAGCGGCGAGCTTGTTTGAGTCATGGGCATAACGCCCATGACTCCCAACCATCGGATGTTTCGATGGCTTACTGCGCTAAGGTGATTTCCACACGACGGGCTTCGGCATCGGAGCCAGTGCCGGTAGTGGTGATGGAGAACGGCGGCTTCATGTTGATCTTGCCTTCCGGTACACCGGCAGCGATCAGACGATCACGCACGGCCTCGGCGCGCTGCTTGGCCAGCACTTCGTTGGCAGCGGCATCGCCGGTCTTGTCGGTGTAGCCGGTGATGTCTACTGCCAGACCCTGATTCTTGACGGCGATGACAGCTTGCGCCAGCGTCACTGCGCTGGGCCCTTCGATATTCGGCGAACCGACATCGAAGTAGACCTTGGCCGGCAATACCGCCGTCGCAGCGGTCGGTGCCGGCGCGGGCGCGACGACTGCCGGAGCCGCCACTTTCGGTGCCGCAGGGGCTACCGCCGTGGCAGCGGGCTCGGTAGCCTTACCAAGATCCAGTTTGTCGCAGCCGCGGAACATGCCGAAACCCGCGGCCAATGCGCCCAGACCCACGAGCCAAGGGAGCAGCTTTGAGACAAGGGAACGCTCCTCAACCATCGGCGGCGCATAGGTGGGCCGGCTTGGGCTGCTGCCGCTGGCAGCGCTGGTGCCACCCAGGCTATCGAACAGCGAGCCCAGTCCCATGGCCCCTGCGAGTTGCGGATTGACCTTGCCCTTGAGGAAGCCCGTCTGTTCGGCGAGCAGACTCACCAAGCCGGCTGCGTCGAGATTCTTTTCGGTCACGAACTTCTTCAGGAAGCTCATCAGGAAGGGAGCCGCAAGACCCAAAAGACTGGAGGAGGACGAGGACTTCAGCCCGGTCAGGGAGGCAATGGTGCTGGCGATGGAACCAACCTTGTCACCAAATATATTGCCCAGCAGGGACGTTCCCAAGGTCACCAATGAATCGGTCTTGCCTTTCTCGGAGAAGAGCCCGGCGATATTACCGAGGAGGCCCGTATCCACATTGGAGCCACCCAGGGTCTTCAAGAGGCTGGCGGCGCCATCCAGGGTTGAACCCTGCTTGGCCAATCCGCCCAGCAAGGCCGGCAAGGCCAGACCCAGGGCCGATTTGGTCGTGCTTTCGGATTCACCGAGAAATTCCGAGGCTTGTTTTGCGAACTGACCACCCAGTGTCTCAGTCAGCATTTCCAGTAGATTTATGGCCATGTTTTGATTACTCCCCATTGATGAGTGGATTATCAGAATAGCTGGGGCCTTATTGATCATTTATTTCGGCGATACCGCATCGACTGAACGATCCGGCCTGTATCCCAGCCTCCCGGGCGCGGAGTATCCGGGTTTTTTCGCCAAGATACAAACCTGGACCAGCCTCGCCATGCGATGGCAACCCATTGATAATAAGGGAAAAATTAGCCGTCCTGGATTGACCAACTTACTGCTTATATTTACTGGAATAAATGCTGGTTAAGTGCCTTTTTATCCTATATTTTCTTATTCTATTTTTTATTATGCTAACCAACCAGGGCTTGTACAGAAACCATGGCCTATGAGAATGTTCTCAGCTTTCCTTTTGTTTGTGCATGAGAAAAGCGGTCGGTCGTTGAATCGGGTTGCGCTGGGTCGGTGGAGTCAACCAGCCCTATTCGGGTTCACTAGCCAGAAGCCCGCTCATTCGAAAATCGCATTCCAGACATCGCCCGGGACAGCCTTATAGGCTGCAAAGGCCGCAAATAACAGGAACAGCAATCCGCCGATCCGGTTCATGGTGCGCTGCGGGACCTTGGCCAGCAGGGTTTTTCCGGCCCAAATTCCGACAAAGGTCGTCGTGGCCAGCGCGGCGGTGGCCCCCAGCCAGACGGGTAGCGGCGGTTCGGTGGCCCCCAATCCGGCCACCGAGATTTGTGTCTTGTCGCCAAATTCGGCCAGAAAAATCATCAAAAAGGTGGTGAAAAAAATCCCGTGCCCCGATTTTTCCTCGACGATCTCGTCGTCGTCCTCTTCCCTGGCCAACAGGTTTCTCAGGCCAAATGCCGCGAACAGGATGGCCACGGCAATGGACAGCACCTGCTCCGGGATCCATTGCCCCGCCACCGCACCAAAGATGACGGCGATCGCATTCAACAGGGCGAAAGCCATGCCAGCCCCCCAAAAGACGGGGCCATGCCGATGTCGCGCTGCCAGGGTCATGCAGACCAGCTGACTCTTGTCACCAAACTCTGCGACCGCCACGAGCGTGTAGGCGGCCGCTGAAACCGTCCAGCCCCTCGCCCAATCAACCGTTGGCAGGGTTTGATCCAGCCATTGCCGGGCCTCGGCAATCAAATCACAGGCCATATCGGATCACCGGCGGATTCGTGGCATTCGGCATGAGGTCAGTCTTGATTGATGTGGGTGGGGTGGGGTGGGGTGGGGCGTGGTTCGGTTAAAAACACACTGGAGCCCGTTCGAGGATTCAGCGGCTGCTGCGACGGGCGGCAAGCGCCGAAACCATACGGGCGCTTGACCTTATGCGGGAAATATCGAGGACAGCATGTCCTGGCTTCATCTAGCCCTGTTCAAGCCCCGCTTCAGCCATGGCCACGGCACGAAACACGGCCCTCCCCTTGTTGAGGGTTTCTTCCCATTCATTGAGCGGGATGGAATCATGGACCACGCCGGCACCCGCCTGGATATGCAGGATGCCGTCCTTGATGACGGCGGTCCGAATGGCGATGGCGGTATCGAGATTGCCAGACCAGCCGACATAGCCGACCGCACCCGAGTAAACACCCCGCTTGACCGGCTCCAGCTCGCCAATGATCTCCATGGCGCGGATCTTCGGGGCGCCGCTCACCGTGCCGGCGGGGAAAGTGGCTCTGAGCACATCGAAGGCATCCCGACCCTCCGTCAGCCGCCCGGTCACATTCGAGACGATATGCATGACATGGGAATAGCGCTCGATGATCATCTTGTCGGTGACCCGAACCGAGCCGGTCTCCGACACCCGGCCGGCGTCATTGCGACCCAGATCAATGAGCATCAGGTGTTCGGCGACCTCCTTGGGATCGGCCAGCAGATCCTTTTCCAGCGCCTGATCTTCCTCAGGTGTCTTGCCTCGACGGCGGGTACCCGCGATGGGGCGGACGGTGACCGTATCGTCTTCCAGCCGCACCAGAATTTCCGGTGAAGATCCGACGATATGGAATGCGCCCAGATTCAGGTGGAACATATAGGGCGAGGGATTCAGGCAGCGGAGCGCTCGATACAGATCCAGCGGGGCGGCCGAAAACGGAATGGACATGCGCTGGGAGAGAACAACCTGCATCACATCGCCCTCAACGATGTATTCCTTGATGCGTCGCACCCCATTCTCGAAACCTTCCTGGGTAAATCCGGACACAAAATCGGCTTCATCGACGACTCGGGCCTGGCTGGGCGTCGTCTCGGGCAGTCGATTATTTCGTAAGCCGCGAATGATGCCATCAAGATGCGCCTCCGCCCTGGCCAGCGCATCAAGCTCGGCGGGATCAGCGTGGGTGATGAGCACCAGCCGACCCTTGAGATTGTCGAACACCAGCACATCCTCCGACACCATTAACAAGATGTCGGGCGCACCAATGGGATCGGGCTTGTCGGCGCGCAACTGCGGCTCGATATAGTGGATCGTCTCGTAGCCAAAATAGCCGACCAGCCCGCCGGTAAAACGCGGCAAGCCGTCGATATCCGGCACCCGGTAGCAAGCCGCAAATTCGCGTATCCAATCCAGCGGGTCCTCGACGCTGAGGGTTTCATCGACCTTGCCATCGCGTTCGATCGTGATGGACAGCCCACGTACACTGATGATGGTGCGACAGGGCAAGCCGATGATCGAATAGCGCCCCCATTGCTCGCCGCCATGCACGGACTCGAACAGATAGGAATAAGGTGCATCGGCCAGCTTGAGATAGGCACTCAGCGGCGTGTCCAGATCAGCCAGCACCTCGCGGGTAATCGGAATGCGGTTGTAACCCTGTTGGGCGTAATGCTGGAACTGTTCGGGTGTCATGGGTTGTTGGCCTTTGAATGGGCGGCTTGGGCAAACGCCGGGGCGTTCAATGTCATGGGAGCTCTTGCCTGAATCAGCCGGTCACGGCTTCAGGCATCGGCTGAAGCGGGGCTGAATCCACCCAAGCGGGCAACTCGGCCAGGGACTCCAAAACGAGATCAGGCAACAGCACATCCACGCCCTTGCCGCCATGGTAGCCGTAAGGCACGCAGGCCAGCATGAAACCGGCCCGGCGGGCCGCTTGCGCGTCGGCTGCCGAATCGCCCACCATCAGACTGTCGGCGGCCCTTACCCCCAGGCGCTCTCCGGTCTTGAGCAGGGGTTCGGGGTCGGGCTTGTTGTTTGTGAACTGATCGCCGGAAGCCACTGCATCGAAATAATCGGCTATCCCCAACTGTTTGAGCAGGGGAAGCGTGAAACGTGAGTGCTTGTTGGTCACGCAAGCCAGCTTCATGGGGTGTTGGCGGAGTGCCACGAGACATTCCAGTGCGCCATCGTAAAGCCGAGTCCGATGGCACAAATTGGCCTCATAAATTTCCATGTACAGGGCCAGTGCTTCAGAGAAACCCTCAGGATCGGCTTTCGGCCAATGCTCCCCGGTCAGGGCCCGCCTGACCAGCATGGGCATGCCGTTCCCGATCCACCCGCGTACCTTTGCCTCCCCCGCCGGCGGCCGACCCAAGCGGGTCAGCATCTCGTCGATGGCGCGCGCCAGGTCCGGCGCGCTGTCGACCAGCGTGCCGTCCAGGTCAAAAACGATCAGTGATGGCCGCCGCCGCAGCATCCGCCCGATTGCGCCTTGGGTGTCTCGGCCTTGGCCAACTCTTCACGCATGGCCTTGATGATGCTGTCGTAGCGATTTGGATCGCTGTCCTTGCCTGCGCCAAAGACGGCAGAGCCCGCAACGAAGGTATCGACGCCCGCTTCCGCCACTTCACGGATATTGGCCGGGCCGACGCCACCATCGATCTCCAGACGAATATCGCGGCCCGATGCCTTGATGATCTGGCTGACATGGCGGGCCTTGTCCAGCACATAAGGGATGAACTTCTGGCCACCGAAGCCCGGATTGACCGACATCAGCAGGATCATATCGATCTTGTCGAGCGTGTATTCCAGCACGTCAATCGGCGAAGCCGGGTTGAACACCAGACCGGCCTTGCAACCGGATTCCTTGATCAGGCCCAGCGTGCGATCGACATGTTCGGACGCTTCCGGATGGAAGGTGATGTAGCTGGCGCCGGCCTTGGCAAAATCGGGAATGATGCGGTCCACCGGCTTGACCATCAAATGCACGTCGATCGGCGCGGTCACGCCATACTTGCGCAGCGCCTCGCAGACCAGTGGCCCGATGGTGAGGTTGGGCACATAGTGGTTATCCATGACATCGAAATGCACGACATCGGCACCGGCCTTGAGAACATTGGCCACTTCCTCGCCCAGACGGGCGAAGTCGGCGGACAGGATGGAGGGGGCAATCCAGGGTGTATTCATATGAGGGGCTCGCTCTAAAAACAAAAGCCGGTGCGTTCATCACGCCCCGGACCTGGTTCAGACTCCGGTCCGGTCTCAACCCGGAATACCGCCAGCAAGGCCGAATCTGAAAGATGACCTATTTTCACACTTGCCCCGGATGCGGGCAAGCCGGAGCCAGTCGACACGCCTCAGGCCAAGGACATTCTCAGCCCCAGCAGATTGGCCGCCAGAGTCGACTGCTAGAATTGCCATACCGATTTCCCCCTTCCCTACCGTCAGCATGGCCACCTCCCAAAAAACGCTCGTTCTCGTCGATGGCTCGTCCTTTCTCTATCGCGCCTACCATGCCCTGCCGCCGCTGACCAATTCACGCGGAGAGCCCACCGGGGCGGTTCTGGGTGTCACCAACATGTTGCGAAAGCTTATTTCGGCTCACGCGACACGCCATGTCGGGGTGGTGTTCGATGCGCCGGGGCGAACCTTCCGGGACGATCTCTTTGAGCAATACAAATCACACCGCCCACCCATGCCGGATGATTTGCGCAGCCAGATCGAACCGCTGCACGCCATCATCCGTGCCATGGGTCTGCCGCTGCTGATCGAAAGTGGGGTAGAGGCCGACGATGTGATCGGCACACTGGCATTGCGCGCCGCCGAGCAAGGCTATTTCGTCATCATCTCGACCGGCGACAAGGATATGGCACAACTGGTGAGCGACCGCATCGTGCTGGAAAACTCGATGTATGACATACGTCTCGACCAGGAGGGCGTCATCGCCAAGTTTGGCGTGCCGCCGGAACGCATCGTCGACTACCTGGCGCTGGTCGGCGATACCTCGGACAACATTCCCGGCGTTCCCAAGGTCGGCCCCAAGACGGCGGCCAAGTGGCTGCAGGAATATGGTTCGCTGGATGCCATCATCGAGCAGGCTGATTCGGTGGGGGGCAAGGTCGGCGAGAACCTTCGCGCCACGTTGGACCAGATTCCCCTTTCACGCCAGCTGGCCACCATCCGTTGCGACCTGAGCTTGCCGCTAACGCCTGATGAACTGAGTTCCACCGATCCCGACTTGAATGCGCTTCGCGACTGGCTGAAGCGGATGGAATTCAATAGCTGGCTGCGGCAATTGGAGCATGGGGCCGAGACCCCTGCCCCGTCGCCCCAAACCCAGGCGGCTGCAACCCCCGCCGTCAAAGGCCATTACGAGGCGGTGCTGACGGAAGCCGACCTGAATCGCTGGATCAGGAAGCTCGAAACCACCGAACTGTTTGCCTTCGACACGGAAACCACCAGCCTCGATTACACCCAGGCAGCGATCGTCGGAGTGTCCTTTGCCGTGAAAGCCGGCGAAGCGGCCTATGTGCCGTTCGCGCACACCTACCCCGGCGCCCCCGCTCAATTGAACCGGGAGCATGTGCTCGAGCAACTGCGGCCGCTGCTAGAAGCGCCTGACCGCGGCAAACTGGGACAACACCTCAAGTACGACGCCAACGTGCTCGCCAATCATGGCATCACCTTGCGCGGCATGCACCATGACACGATGCTGGAATCTTACGTACTCAACAGCACCGCCACCCGTCACGACATGGATTCCCTGGCGACCTACTACCTGCAACACCAGACGATCTCTTATGAGGATGTGGCCGGCAAGGGCGCGAAACAGATCGGCTTCGACCAGGTGGGGCTGACCGAAGCAACCGAATATGCTGCCGAGGATGCCGACGTCACGCTGCGCCTGCACGAAACCCTGTGGCCGCGACTGAACGCCATACCTTCCCTGAAGCGGGTTTACGAAAATCTGGAAATACCGCTCATTCCCGTGCTGTCGCGTATCGAACGTACCGGCGTACTGGTGGATGTCTTCATGCTGGCGGAACAGAGCCGTGAATTGGCCGGGCGAATGCTGGAACTGGAACGCGAGGCCCATGCCGTGGCTGGCAGCCACTTTAATCTGGGTTCGCCCAAGCAGATTCAGACGGTGCTGTACGACAAGCTCAACCTGCCGGTGCTCAAGAAAACACCGAAGGGCCAGCCTTCCACCGATGAATCGGTCTTGGCCGAACTCGCCGAACTGTACGACCTGCCCCGCCTCATTCTGGATTACCGCTCAGTGTCGAAGCTGCGCTCCACCTATACGGAAAAATTGCCGCAGCAGATCAATCCCCGCACGGGGCGAGTCCACACGTCCTACCATCAGGCCGTGGCCGCGACGGGACGGCTGTCATCGTCGGACCCCAACCTCCAGAACATTCCGGTGCGGACTGCGGAGGGGCGTCGCATTCGCCAGGCCTTTATTGCGCCCAAGGGCCACAAGATCGTCGCGGCGGATTATTCGCAGATCGAGTTGCGCATCATGGCGCATTTTTCCGGCGACCCGAACCTGCGGCTCGCCTTTGCCGAGAACGCCGACGTCCACCGTCATACCGCTGCCGAAGTGTTTGGGGTGAAGCCGGATGAGGTGTCGACCGATCAACGACGATCCGCCAAGGCGATCAACTTTGGGCTGATCTACGGCATGTCGGCTTTCGGCCTGGCCAAGCAACTGGGCGTCGACCGGAACCTGGCACAAAGATACATCGACACTTACTTTGAGCGTTATCCCGGCGTCAAGGCGTTCATGGATCAAAGCCGGGAAACCGCGCGGAAAAACGGCTATGTGGAAACCCTGATGGGTCGCCGCCTATATGTGCCGGACATCCGCTCCCGCAATGCGCAAAGCCGCCAGTACGCAGAACGCACAGCCATCAACGCCCCGATGCAGGGTACCGCCGCTGACATCATCAAGGCCGCCATGCTCGCGGTGGATGAGTGGATACAATCGACCGAGGTGCCGGTGCGCATGATCATGCAAGTCCACGACGAGCTGGTTTTTGAGGTTGCCGAAGATTTCATCGACGAAGCACGCGAGACCATTCGCTCCCTGATGGCCGGCGCAGCAGAATTGTCTGTTCCGCTGATGGTGGATGTTGGAGTCGGGGATAACTGGGATGAGGCGCACTGATGGTGCATCGCTCCAAAATCATTTGATCACTCAAGGCACGATCTTCTTAACATCCCTCTAAAATTACCCCGCCGTGTGCCCTGCGCCACAGCCTTGTGCCGCATAACATTTCTATCTGGATTTGGCCCAACCCATGGTTCAAGTAGTGCTCCAAAGCATGAAATCGCCCTATTTTCCCGCAGGTTTTCATCGAGCCCTGCTCCTGCCCGGATTCCTGCTCATCGGCCTGTTGATTTCCGGCTGTTCGTCAAAGATCAGCGTCGATCGGGTCGATACCCAGACGGCCTATGCCATCCAGATCCGCAACGCGCTCTCATCTGGCGAGCCCTCGCAGGCGTCCAAGACGGTCCTGAGACGCAAGGGACTGCGGGATCGCTTCGACCTGAATCCGGTCGGCGTATTGGCCGAACTGCATCGGACACTGGATCCCCGCGAAGACACCGACCAGCTCTTTGCCTTGTCGGAGCTCTCTTTTTTGACCGGCGATCAGACCGGCGACCGCAGCTATTACCTGGCCTCGGCGGTGTATGCCTGGGCGCTGCTCTTTCCCGGCGAAAGCGGTGGGGAGCGACTGCCCGAAGCGGATGCGCGTCTGCGGCTGACTTACGATTTATACAACCAGGCCATAAGCAAGGCTTTGGCGACCGGCGCAGCCGATGGCGAGATACGCCTGGCCCCGGGTACCTACAAACTCCCGTTTGGCACGCTTCGGCTTGGGCTGAATCCCGAGGGTCTGGAATGGGGGGGCTACCGACTGGAACATCTGGTGCCGACCACCATGCTGGCGGTCGATGGGCTGAGAAACCGTTATCACAAACTGGGGCTGGGCGCCCCGCTGGCAGCGAGTCTGTCGCGCGATGCGGTGCACAAGGTCGTGGGCTCGGAACGGGTCGGACTCTACACCAAGGTACCGGTCACATTGCTGATGCGACTGGACAATCCGCGCCAGAGTCTGGCTCGCGGCCCGATAAACGGACAATTGGAGCTGTTTGCGTCAGACCAGATCAAAACCGTGGAGATCGAAGGCGCGCCTCGTCCGCTGGAATCCGATACGACCGCCGCGATGGCCTATCAAATTGATGGCAGTCCGCTTTACGACATGGAGATCAGCGGATTCATGTCAGGCGGCATTCTGAAGAAATTCCAGAGACAGAGCCAGGAGAGCGATGGGCTTTTCACCTTCCGCCCCTACCGGAAGGGCCTTATACCCATTGTGCTGGTGCATGGGACCGCATCCAGTCCGGCGCGCTGGGCAGAACTGATCAATGAACTCCAGGCAGATCCCCACATCCAGGAGCGTTACCAGATCTGGATCTTCACCTATGACTCGGGCAATCCCATCGGCATCAGTGCCGGGCGTCTGCGAGCCGCCCTGACGAATGCCGAGCAGGAATTCGACCCCCGCGGCCAGGATCCGGCCATCCGCAACATGGTCGTCATCGGCCACAGCCAGGGCGGCTTGCTGACCAAGCTGACCACCATCGACAGCGGGGACCGATTCTGGAAAATACTCAGCGACAAACCCCTCGCCGAACTCAGGCTCGACGATGAGTCACGGACGCTGATCCAGCAGACGATGTTCTACACGCCGCTTCCCTTCGTGAAGCGGGTGGTGTTCATCGCCACCCCGCATCACGGCGCCCTGCTGGCTTCGGGGCGCATCGGTTCGATGGCTGCCAAACTGGTGACGTTACCGTTCAACCTCTTCGGCAAGGCCGCGGAAATGATCACCCAGACGGGCGAGGAAAGACTGGTCAACCATATCAGGAATCCGCCGACGGCCGTGGACAACATGAACCCCGACAATCCCGCCCTGAAGGTCCTGAGCAGCATACCCGTCCCACCACAAACCCCGGCGCACTCCATCATCGCCGTGGATGGTAACGGCCCCAAGGAATCCGGCGATGACGGCGTTGTGGCCTACCGCAGCGCACACATCGATGAAGCCGTCTCGGAGAAATTGGTGCGCTGGAATCACTCCTGTCAGGCGCAACCGGAGGTGATCGAGGAAGTCAGGCGCATCCTGCTGTTGCACGCCGAGGAAACGGCGCTCCAGGGTCCGTGACTTTCCGCCCTGGCAAACTGGCCCTGGGTTTGCTGACCGGTCTGCTCCTGGTCGGCCTAACGACCTGGGGTGCACTCGCCTTGTACTTCCTGGCAGCGGAACCGCATGCACTGCGAACCGGACTGGCCGTTGCATTTGGCTTCCTTGGTCTGCTGGCGACCGCAGGCTGGTATTCGCGGAGCTGGCGGCGGCCGGCTGGCATCACCTTCGGACTGGCCCTGCTACCCGTTCTTGCCGTCTGGAGCAGCGCCGAACCTCGCAACGATCGCGACTGGCAGACGGATGTGGCCCTATTGCCTTACGCGACCCTTGAGGGTGACCGGGTGACGGTCCACAACATTCGCAATTTCGACTACCGATCCGAGACGGATTACACCCCTGCCTACTATGACCGGACCTTCGATATCCAGCGCCTGGACCGGATCGATCTGATGGCGGCCTACTGGATGGGACCGGAAGTAGCCCACGTGTTCCTGACCTTCGGCTTCGGGGCGGAGCACCTCGCCATTTCGATCGAGGCACGCAAGGACAAGACCCGGCCCTATGCCACGCTGCCCGGCTTCTTTCGGCAATATGAACTGGTCTACGTGGTCGGTGATGAGCGTGATGTGATCCGTTTGCGGACCAATTATCGCGCCGACCCTCCGGAAGAACTCTATCTGTATCCGCTGAGGATACCCATCGAGAATGGGCGGCGTATCTTTCTTGAATATGTGCGCGACATGAACGCCTTGCGGGAACATCCCCGCTTCTACAACACGCTGACGACCAACTGCACGACGATGATTCTCGATCATGCCTCGGTGAACCCGAATCATGTGCCCTACTCCTGGAAAGTGCTGCTCAGTGGCTATGGGCCGGAATATCTCTACGACATGGGACGCCTCGACCGAACGCTCCCATTTGCCGAACTGCGTGATCGGGCTCATATCAACGCGGCCGCCCGAGCAGCCGACCAATCGCCTGAGTTCTCTCGGCTGATTCGGCAATAGCCCTTAATGGCTGTCAGCCCCTTAGAAACCCGCAGCCGAATCACAGCCCGCATCGAAGTGCTCTACAATCCAGACTCACTACAACAGGCTGGATAACAGAACCGATGCATCAACCCTACTGGGAAGACGAAAACATGACACAGGCTCCCGAGGAAGCGTCGTCCGACGCCGACTCCCGTGACCGTCTGCTCGAGGCATTCGTGGGACCGAAGGCTGCCCATTACCTACTCGCCTGGGACGCCATGCAAGAACGGCGTTGGTCGTGGAACTGGTCGGCGTTTTTCTTTGGCGAAGGCTGGTTGCTCTACAGAAAGATGTATCTGCTGGCCATCCTGTTTAGCCTGACCCGCTTAGCCCTGACCCCATACCTGAGTTCCATCACGCTCTTTAGCGACAGCCTGTTGAACCAGGCCATTCCCTTGCTCTTTCCCTACACGATGGTCCTGAATATCGTTCTCGGGATTTACGCGAATCATCTGTACCGAAGCCACGCCGAAAAGAAAATCAGCGAGACCATTGCCGAACTCAAACCCGAGCGCCGACTCCTGGGTGTTCAAACCAGGGGGGGCGTCAGTCTATTGGCATTGCTTTGGATCCCGGTGATCGCCATCGTCGAACATATGTTGCTGTTACTGCTGGCAAATGATTTTTCATTCCAGTGGACGGAAATCACGCAATTAATTTGAGCTTTACAATGGCTAGCCTGGAAAGGCGATCAGCACCCGAGCTAACCCAGCATTCCCCCCGAAACATCAGATCGCGAGGACGACATGGCAGAAGCAGGCAAAACCCAGAAAAGCCCCAAAGCCGCTGGCAAATCCAGCACGGCACCCAGTCACCAACCAGCCAAGCTGGCGGACTTTCCGACGCTGGATGACCAGACCCTCAACCAACTGTTCAGCTGGTTGCATACCATCGATGATGTGAGAATCGCCGGCCACCATAACAAATTACCCCGTTGGGTTTATGTGGTTGCCGTACTCTGGATCATTTTCTGAAAAATAAACCCATGCAAGAACAGAAGAACATGCTGAAACGGTTTTGCCTGCTGGCAGCATTGACCCTTTCAATCGGTGCCTGCTCCTTCAAACCCACGTTGGGCATGAGTTACACCGACTTCGCCGACATGTCACTGAGGACCATGCGCGGTAAACCCGAGCTGGCGGAGTATGCGGGACCGAATGATTTCATCGTTCAGGTGGATCAGCGCCAGACCAGCAAGCGGATTCATGGCGTGGTGGGCAACAGCGAGGAAGATTTTTTCTACCTGTTCAGAAACGGACGTTTAAAAAGCGTTATGACCGGATCGCAATATGAGCGGATCAAGACCAAGCGAGATTTTATTCCGTCAAGGGAAACCGTTGAGTCGGCTGACGATTTTTGAGTGGGCACCAGACATGAGCCACCCGTGTATCTCACCGAAACCAACAATACCTATCAACTTAGAAACTGCTCTCTCACAGTGCTTTGTCTAGCTGACCCGGCCACCGCTGGAGACATCTACGATGACGGTTTCGTCGAAGACCATGACAACCAGATCGACATCATTCTGCAGGGAGATGAGTCCGTCATGCGGCGCATCAGGAATGTCCTGGTGACTGCCAGCATCCCGCCTTACAAGCCTTTTAATAACCCAGGCTGCCCGGGCAACAATCCCACGCCAGTCGTGACTTATACAAAGCCGACCTCATCCATAAAACAGCCGGTCACGATCGCTATCGATGACCCCATGACCCTGACGTATGGCAGCTTTCCCCAGTAACAGAGGCGCCCAATCATCCCAAGCAGTCATCAGCTAATACAGAGCAAATTTGTACTGGCGCCGGCATGTTGTTGAAAGCGAATAACCGAGACAGGCAGCAGCGATATGAGAACGGGGCGCCAAACCAGCTTTCCCCGCTACCCCCGGAGCAAGCGAGCCTGAGCAAGAGCTCTGGGCCAAACAGAAAACGAGGAATTGTTCAGACCGCAATTCCATGGCCTCATGTGACCGACTTCCATGACAGCTTTTAGCAAATTCAAAGCTCTTTTCTTCTCTTGCCTGGCGCTGAGCGGCTGCTATTCGGGCTACTACCTGACTGCCGCCGAGAAAGACTCAGTGAAGATCCAGAATCATTCAAGAAAGGCGGACACCGGAAGTTTTCCGGTTTATGTGGCATCGGTAACTGATGACCCGGAGGATGAAGGCGAATCCAGGCTAACCTACAGCTTCAGCAAGTCACTGCAAGCAACGGGGCTCTACCCGGCGATTCACGTCGTCCCGCCTCAGGGTGATTTCATTGAGGCAAAGCTTGCAGTTCGCTTGAATAGGGATGAAGACGAGCAGGCCGCAAACATCGCCAAGATGGTCTTTACCGGCGCGTCATTTTTTCTGCTCTCAGCCGCCTTGCCCCAGACCAATCATTTCAATGCCAACTACACCTTAGACGTCAACTGGCACAACCATGCGCAACGACGTTACACGGCGCACTGCAGCGCCTACTCCTACGCCACCATCGACAAGTACCGTGACGTTCAGCACCTGGCAAAAGACCTGAGACAAACCGCCTGCCTGAATTCACTGGCCAACCAGATGAGTGAGGATTATCCACGGATGATGAAGGGCAAGATTTTCACGCCACCCAAGGGGATGACGACCGGCCAAATGACTCAATGGGGGCGGGTCAGGGATCCAAACCAGGCCAAACCCGAAGCGGTCTGTACAGAAGTCGGACTCACACCCGGAACCAAGAGCTACGGCGACTGCCTCGACGAGCTGAAGTAAACCAGAACCATCAGCGTATTTGCAGGACCGCAGGGAACATCCGGTTAGTCGTCGTTCCGGATGACTCTTGCTTACTTCACCTTCAGCTTGGCAAAAGCCTCCTGCATGGCAGTCCCCATCAATGTCGAAGGCTGTGTTTCCTGCCTGATCACGGGGGATTTCGCCGCCGGGGGTTTCCTCTCCTTTTTGCGTTGCGACTTGGCGGGCTTTTCCTCAGCTGCCTGATGCGTCGCCTGTCGGCGCTGCCTCTGTTGCGCCCTGTAAGCCTCCAACCGCACCTTTGCATGATCGATATGTTCCTGGGTGGGCACATCGGCATCAGTCCCGTCCAGGTTAACCCTGCACGTTCCCGACACGGTGGCGGCTAGATAGTCCGGTCGTGAGCAATACATCCTAAGCACCTGCTGAACGACCTCCTTCGTATAGCCGAGACCCATCAGCTCGCGCCGGGCGGTCAGCGTCAGTGGCCGAATGGGGAACCCGAATGCCTCCGGGAACCGGGCGGCAATTTCACGCATGGCGCTTAACTTATCTCCTGAACGTTGCTCCGACATTTTTCCCTCATGATGGATGGTGGATGGTTTCAAACCCGGGCAGTCTGCGGGACTTATTCCCAAGGATCAAGCCGAAGGGAATGATCATCGCGTCATCAGAAATAGAGCGGCTGCGACCGATATGGCGGCCATCATAAGAAGATACTTCCAGGCATTGGGTTTTTGCGGTGAGCTCTTCTTCTCACGGGGCATACTGATTCTCCGGCGGATTTACGGGGACAACTCAGGAAAAAGGACATCGGTAAAACCAAACCGGCGAAAATCACGGACACGCATGGGAAAAAGCAGTCCCCCGAGATGATCACACTCATGCTGAACGACTCTGGCATGGAATCCTTCCACCGTCCTGTCGATAAGCTGGCCTGCTTCATTGAGGCCCTGATACCGGACAATTTTATAGCGGGGCACCTCACCCCTAAGTCCGGGGACCGACAGGCAACCTTCCCATCCCAACGCCTCATCTCCTCTAACGGGCGTGATCACCGGATTGATAAGGATGGTTTCCGGAATCGGCTTCGCCTCCGGATAGCGATCGCTTCGCTCGAACCCAAAAATAACTACCTGAAGGTTCACCCCAATCTGGGGAGCCGCCAACCCGACCCCACCCGCGCTGCGCATGGTGTCAAACATATCCTCGATCAGCTCGCGCACCGCGGGATCATAGACATCATCGACTGGACGGGCAGTCTCCAAAAGACGGGAGTCCCCCATGCGAAGCAGCGTTCTGATGGTCATGTCAGAGGATAGGAGTTCGAATGATTGGCACCGAGGCCACCCGTATTATTGGAGCGACTGATCATATTGGCGATGAAGGAATACGCCCCCGTCACCAAGAATAGAACACACCCTAAAGGCAGCATCAACAGCACCACAGACCATAGAAGACGGTTCCATTTTTCTTAGCCAGCCCAATTAGCGGCCAAAGGAACCTCCATCTACAGAATACTGGTTCAAGGCTGCCATCCTTGCCGCCAGCGGTCGGTGTCACGAAGCTCCCTCCAGGCCATGACGAAAGACCGTCGAGAATAGACGGATTCCATCTCTACAAACTCTGGCAACCCTTCCGGCAACTCAGGCTGAATCAATTTGGTCACGACAAAATGCTTTTCCTTGTTCAGGGGAACCGTGGCCGTCCACTTGCTCAGCAGAAGTTTGCGCGGATTGATGTGGATTCTTCGCGCAACATCCATAGCGGGCATCACCGAAGAATGGGCTTTTCGATCGCTGAATGCTCGATCTCGTGACGCATTTTCACCAGCAACTTCAGGTTTCCCGCCAGCAATATCACGCTTCCAACACCAAACAATCCAACGCTCCCGATCAACACACCCGAAGGCAAGAGGCACAGCCCCAAGAAAATCAGTCCCGACGCTTTCATAACTACCTCGATGATTGTTGAGGTTGAAATACTGTCATTAGGACCGTCATGGTGGACTTTGGTGCCCACTGGGGTTAACCCAGAAACTTAAGCACAAACACCCGTTAACAATCCAGCCGCCGCCTAAGAAAGACGACAGCCTCTGATATAGCCGCTTACAATCGACATCATTTGCAAGACCAGCCCTCGCCCCACCTTCACAATCACCATGAATATCGTCTCAAACACCCTCCTCGGAATCGGTCTCGTCATGTTGACCGCTTACCTGGTCATCGGACTCGTCAACCATGTTGGCTTTGTTCACCGGCCATTTCTTTTATTCATTGGTGGTGTGGTGTTGCTGCTGGCAGGCCTGGTCGGTCGCTACATCCTGCCGAAGCTTTAACCCGAACGGCAAGCATCGACCAAGGCCGCCCCATAGCTCAAAAAGCCAGCTCATCATTGAAATCACCCGGCGCATCAAAGATCGCGGGTTGCTGGCGGGCCATGCCGGATGTGGACGGTAGATAGGCCCGGAACTCGTTGCGCTCGTTGCTTTCACCCCGTCGCTTGCGCAGTTCGTAGGCGGACAGTATCGCGCTGGCCGTCACATTCAGGCCGGTCATGGCGCGACCGTCTTTTTCCCAGTGCGATAAACGCGCTGAACCCGATACCGAAACCGCATCTCCTTGCAGAAGCCGGCCCAGCTTTTCGGCATCTTCGCCGAAGGCAATCACACTGGCGAACACCGCATCGGGCTCATCCTCGCGCTGGCCCTGAACGGGCACCCGCAGAGAGGCCGTGCAATAGGGTTGGCCGTTCTTGCCTGTGCCAGATTTAGGGGGTTTACTCAGCTTGCCGCTGATAAGTACGTTGAACATGCGTGTGGTTTACTCCTGGACGTCAGGTCTCATTGGTTTTTTTGAATTCAAAATGGGGGATAGTTGCTTGGGGGCCGCGAGGCTGAACATCGTTTTCAAGGAACCAGCCAGCCGCCCACCAGTTCCTTGATGGCGTGGCCACTGCCTTCAAGAGCACCGGCATCCGGCAACACCCGCTGCCACGAGGACAAAGGACGGACTTCATGGTCGGTCGGCGCCGGCTCGACCGCTATCCCCTGCTGTTCAAACAGCTTTTTAGCGCGATGCATATGCAGCGCGGAAGTCACCAGCAATATCCGGCGGATACCTCGCGATCGCAGCAGTTCGGCGGAGTAGATCGCATTTTCGCGAGTCGTGCGGCTCTGGCCTTCCAACAACAAGGCCGAATCAGGAACGCCCAGATCCAGCAGCAATTCCCGCATGGCGTCGGCTTCCGTCCCCAGGCTTGTCCTTGGGTCGCTGCCGCCGGACAAGACCAGCAGCGGCGCCTTGCCGGCATGGTAAAGCCGGGCGGCATACCAGATCCGATCGGCGGAGGACTCCAGGTTGGGTGGCATCAGTGCTGAGCGGGCCGGATGGATACCGCCACCCAATACCACCATGGCCGGAGCAATCGGCAGGGCTGATAGGGGTTGAAACGGGAACTCCTGCTCTACCTGGCTGACCAGCCAATTGCTGGCCGGGGGCCAGGACCACAGCAAGAGCCAGGCAAAACCCAATATGACCGAGGACCATGCCGCGCGAGGCCTACCGCATCCAGCTAGCAGCATTCCTAATAACATCAACAGCAGGACTGTCCCGAGTGGGGACATCAGGGCAATGGATAATTTGGACAGAAACACGATCTGAGGCGGGCTGATGAAAAGAAACAGTTGAGGGGAATATACTTGAACTTCGCCCAGCCGAACGGTTGATCGACCTGACGAGGCTCTATCGTCTCATGCAGCCAACCATGGAAAGCTCCAACAAAGTCTGTTTATGACTGCACCCAAAAAGACATCATCCCAGCCCTGCAGCTGACCGATCCGTCATGGCCTTGAGTCAATTTCATCCGATCGTTGCCGACTGGTTCAGCGGTTGCTTTGCCGCACCGTCGGAATGCCAGGTGGCCGCCTGGGAGGCAATCAAATCGGGGCACGACACATTGATCGCCGCGCCGACCGGTTCCGGTAAAACGCTCGCCGCCTTCCTTTCCGCCATCGACGAACTGGTGCGCGAGGGCGAGGTGTTCGGCCTGCCCGACGAAACCCGCGTCCTTTACATCTCGCCGCTGAAGGCGCTCAGCAACGACATTCAGAAAAACCTCGATGGGCCGCTGGAAGCCATTCACGCCCGACTGTTTGAGCACGGCGCGATGCAGTTTGCCATCCGCACCCAAGTCCGCACCGGCGATACGCCCGCGCATATTCGCACCAGCATGGCGAAGACGCCGCCGCACATCCTGGTCACCACGCCGGAATCGGTCTACATCCTGCTGACCAGCGATAGCGGTCGGCGCATGCTGGCCACCGTCCGCACCGTGATCGTCGATGAAATCCACGCCCTGGTCGGTAGCAAGCGCGGCTCGCACCTGGCCCTGTCGCTGGAGCGCCTGCAGCGCCTGACCAACCAGCCGCTCAACCACATCGGCCTGTCCGCCACCCAGAACCCGATCGAGACGGTCGCCCATTTCCTGACCGGGGGCGGTGACTGCCGCATCATCGACACCGGCCATCGCCGCCGGCTGGATCTTGCCATCGAACTGCCGGAACTGCCTCTGGAAGCCGTACTCTCGGGCGAAGCCGCCCGCGACATCTACGACCGCATGGCGGCCCTGATCGAGGTCCACCGGACCACGCTGATCTTCGTCAATACCCGTCGGCTGGCCGAAAGGCTGGCGCGCGGCCTGAGCGAACGACTGGGCGACCAGCATGTCACCTCTCACCATGGCAGCCTTTCAAAAGAACAGCGGCTCTCCGCGGAAAACCGGCTGAAGGGCGGCCAGCTGAAGGCCCTGGTGGCCACCGCCTCCCTGGAGCTGGGCATCGACGTCGGCGAGGTCGATCTGGTCTGCCAGCTGGGCAGCACCGGCTCCATTGCCGGCTTTCTGCAACGAGTCGGCCGCTCCGGGCACTTTGCCGGTGGCCTGCCCAAGGGCCGGTTATTTCCGACCAGCCGCGACGATCTGATCGAATGTATCGCCCTGATCGATGCGGTGCGCCGGGGCGATCTCGACCAGCTGCAATTGCCCGAGCAACCGCTGGATGTGCTGGCCCAGCAGATCGTCGCCATGCTCGCCTGCGAGGACTTCAGCGAGGACGAACTCTACAGCACGGTGATCCTGGCCTGGCCCTATCGCAATCTGACTCGCACTGACTTCGATGCCGTCGTCCGCATGCTGGCCGAGGGTTACGCCACGCGGCGTGGCCAGCGCGGGGCCTATCTGCATCGTGACGGCATTCATCGGCGACTGCGGGCCCGCAAGGGTGCCCGACTGACGGCCGTCACCTGCGGCGGCGCGATTCCCGACAAAGCCGAATACAAGGTCATCCTCGAACCCCAGGGCGAATTCATCGGCACGGTGGACGAGGATTTCGCCATCGAGAGCATGTCCGGCGACATTTTCCAACTCGGCAACGCTAGCTGGAAAGTAATGCGCCTGGAAGGCGGCACCCTGCGCGTCGAGGACGCCCACCATCAACCACCCAGCATTCCGTTCTGGTTCGGCGAGGCGCCGGGTCGCACCTGGGAACTGTCGGCTGCCGTGGCGCAAGTGCGCCGGGAACTGGAATGCCGCCTGGCCGACGCCACTCATGCCGGTCCGCCTGATACCACTTCCGCCCTGACCTGGCTGGTCAATGAAGTCGGCATCGGCCCGGCCGCGGCCGAGCAGGCCGTCAACTATCTCGCCGCCGCCCGACTCACGCTCGGAGCTTTGCCTACGCTGGACACGGTCATCTTCGAACGCTTTTTCGACGAAGCCGGCGGCATGCAATTCATCATCCACGCGCCCTTCGGCAGCCGCGTCAATCGCGGCTGGGGCCTGGCCCTGCGCAAGCGCTTTTGCCGCTCCTTCAACTTCGAGTTGCAGGCCGCCGCCACCGAGAACGCGCTGATCCTGTCGCTGGGCACTTCGCAGAGTTTCGATCTTGCCGACGTTGCCCGTTACCTGAACGTCAACACCGTCCGCGACATTCTGGTCCAGGCACTGTTGGACGCGCCCATGTTCACGGTGCGCTGGCGCTGGAATGCCGTCTGCTCGCTGGCGCTCAGACGTTTCCAGGGTGGCCGCAAGACGCCGCCTTACCTGTTGCGGATGCAGGCCGAGGATCTGGTGACCGCCGTGTTTCCAGACCAGCTCGCGTGCCTGGAAAACATTGTCGGCGACCGAGAGATTCCCGATCACCCACTGGTCATGCAAACCATCGACGACTGCCTCACCGAGGCCATGGACATCGACCGATTAACCCGCATCATCGGTGACATCGAGCGTGGCGCGATCCGTGTTATCTGTCGGGATCTGGTCGAGCCCTCGCCGCTGGCCGCAGAGATCGTCAACAGCCGCGCTTACACCTTCCTCGACGGTGCTCCGCTGGAGGAACGCCGCACCCGTGCTGTCGCCAGCTGGCGCTGGCTCGACCCGACCGAGGCAGGCGACCTGGCACGGCTTGACCCGGCGGCGATCCAGCGGGTCCGGGAAGAAGCCTGGCCGGTAGGCGGCAGCCCGGACGAACTGCACGATGCCATCATGACCGCCGGTTTCCTTCTGCAAGATGAGATACAACCCGACTGGGCCGGTTTTTTCCAGACACTGTCGCTGCTGGATCGGGCGGCAGAAATTCGTTGGCCGGACGGGGCAAGCCTGTGGCTGGCCGCCGAGCGCCTGCCGCAGTTCGCGACGATCTATCCGAGCCTTGCTGTGCCAAGCCGTTCGCTGAGCGAGGCCGAAGTCGTCGAAGCGAACAGCGGTGGTTTCGAAACCGGGCAACCAACGCCACATCCACGCGTGACCAACCCCTTTATCTGGCAAAGGCTACCCACCGAATTCACCGACCAGGTCTGGACACCCGAGGAGGCCCTCCGGGAGATTCTGCGTGGAAGATTGAGTTGCACCGGCCCGACCACGGCCAACGGGCTGGCCGGCCTGCTGCACCTGCCCGCAAGTCGCATCGAACAAACCCTACTCGCGCTGCAGACCGAGGGCTTCCTCCTACGCGGACAATTCACTCCAGTCGGGGAGGAGGAATGGTGCGAGCGGCGGCTGTTGGCGCGCATTCATCGCTACACACTGAACCGACTTCGGCAGGAAATCGAACCGGTCGCGACCGGCGACTTCATGCGCTTTCTTTTCCTCTGGCAACACATCCACCCAGAAACCTGGCAGCAGGGACCGCAGGCGCTGGCCGCGCTGCTGACCCAGCTGGAAGGTTTCGAGGCGCCCGCCGCCGCCTGGGAAGGCGACATCCTGCCAGCCCGACTGCAGGACTATGATCCTGCCTGGCTGGATAGCCTGTGCCTGGCTGGCAAGACCGTCTGGACCCGCCTCAGCGCCGCCGGCACGGGACTCAGCCCGGTCAAGGCATCGCCGCTGAGCTTCATCGGCCGACGCCATCTCGGCTTCTGGCGGCCATGGGGCGAGCCTAGCTCGACTGAAACCCTGAGCCCAACTGCCCGGTGCGTCGCAGACTTACTGTCGCAGCGTGGCGCCTTGTTTTTCGAGGAACTGGCGGGCGCGGCCGGCCTGCTCAAAAGCCAACTGGAAACCGCACTGGGGGAACTGGTGGCCCGGGGGTTCGTGGCGTCCGACAGTTTCGTCGGCCTGCGAGCGCTGCTGATTCCGGAACAGAGGAAACAGCGCTACCGAAACCTGGCATTGGGGATAGAGGAGGCAGGTCGCTGGACACTGGTGCGGCCGAACGTGGAATCGCCCGCCCTGCCAGCGGACGAGACCGCCCGTCGCGAAGCCGCAGAGCATATCGCCGGCATCTTGCTCAAGCGGTATGGCGTCGTCTTTCGCGCCTTGCTGACCCGTGAAAACGCAGCCCCCCCTTGGCTCGATCTATTGCGCGTCTATCGGCGACTGGAGGCGCGCGGCGAAATTCGTGGCGGCCGCTTCGTCGCCGGTCATTTCGGCGAGCAGTTCGCCCTGCCCGAAGCCGTGGAATCGCTGCGCCAAGTGCGCAAGCAAAGCGCAGACCCAACGCTGATCGCGCTCAGCGCGGCCGACCCGCTGAGCCTGGCCGGCATCGTCACCCCCGGAGCACGCGTTCCGGCCCTCACCGGCAATCGCATCCTCTACAGCGCCGGGGTACCCATTGCCGTCATGGTAGGCAAACAGGTGAGCTACCTCACCGAACCCGGCGAAAACGCCTGGGACTACCGCAACCGGCTTTTACGCCGGTCGATCCCGTGTACGCTGAAAGCCTATCTCGGCTAAAGACACACAAAAACTATCGGAAGCGCAAAACTACAACCCCAAATCACTCAACCCAGGATGTTCATCAGGGCGGCGGCCAAGGGGCCAGAGGAAAAGCCGCTCGGGTTCGGTAATCGGGAGATCGTTAATGCTGGCATATCGACGACGCATAAGGCCGTTGTCAGCGAACTCCCAGTTTTCGTTGCCATACGAGCGGTACCAGTGATCACTGTCGTCGCGCCATTCATATGCAAATCGCACAGCAATGCGGTAATCGGTGAACGACCACAATTCTTTGATCAGCCGGTAATCCAGCTCCCTCGCCCACTTACGGGTGAGGAATGCCACGATCGCATGACGCCCAATGATGAATTCCGCTCGATTGCGCCATGCGCTGTCCGGCGCATACACCTGCGCAACCCGCTGCGGGTCTCGGCTGTTCCAGCTGTCCTCGGCCATGCGCACCTTGCCAATAGCAGACTCGAGTGTAAATGGCTGTAACACTTCAACAAAGGGTTGCATAACTTCCGTGAACTCCATGAAACAAACCAAAAACACAAAATCAGCCTTGGAATGGCAGGCAGGTTATACCAAGGGAAACCTGACATGCAGATCGTTGATGTATCGCGAAATCATGCCATGCATGTGATGAAAACTTCGCGGAAAATGTCGTTGAATTGGGCGACTAACCAGAACACCCGTTTTTGGCCAAAGAATGAGCAGCCCGGCAATCCAGAAGGGAGGCACCCCTGGCAGACCCGCCTCAGAGGCAAGCCCGGTGATCAAAAGGAGCCAACCAACGTCCTTGGGCATCTTGCTGAGATCCTCTTGAATCTTTTTGAGTTCTATTTCGCCTCGATCATTCATGCTTAAGCTGTGTCCTATTTCACGTTATCGACCATTGGGTAGTTCAATTGCCCCGACCAAAGATCCGCAAACGGGATCCGAAGAGGTACCAACCAAGCATTGCGGCTTTGATAGTCAGCGCGCTCGTTGCGAATTGCTTGGTTGGCGACCCACTATATTCACACCAAGTTACATAAGCATGACAGGTCCAGGCTACACCAAGCAGTCTGGAAGACAGCCTGATCAACGTGGCAAAGTCTTGCCTCCAATCAAAGGAACGTACCCGAAGCTTAAAGAAAGATAAAAAGCAAACGGGATGCTGGTACGTGATGAGAATCCCAATTTCAGTGCGGTCTTCAGCTTAGACAGCAATCTATCGATAGCAGACTTAAACCGTCATGGAAAAGCAGAGGAATGTTCATTAAATTTTCACAATTTTCGATCATAATCTAGAAAACACCATGACCATGGACCCTTGAAGAAATCACGTAATTCGCACATTATAAGGATAGGATGACACCAACTGGATAGTTATTCATGGGGCGAAGAATTCCATGCCCCAACCAAAAAAGTGCAACACATTGCCCATACCTTCAGCCACCCCAATAGAGCCATGAAAGCAGCACACGTTAAGGTTAGTAATAATTAGTTATTGACAGCATAGAGGCCTGACTCAACCACGCTGAACCGTAATTATCGAGAATAGAATAAAGCCTTATACCGGAAAAATCATTAACTATTTATAAAATAAGCATGCAAATAAAAAAAGACTCAGTATACTTTAACAGGGAGCTAAGTTGGCTGGACTTCAACGATCGGGTTTTGCATGAGGCTTATGACCCAAGGAATCCATTGATTGAGAGACTAAAGTTTCTGGCAATATTCAGCGCTAATCTCGACGAGTTTTTCATGGTCAGGGTATCAGGAATACTAGAGCATCTTGATATCGACTTCGAAAAAGAGAATCAAACCGGACTCACACCACCGGAATTGATGATTGAGATTCGCAGCCATTTGCAATTACGTGTAAAAGAACAGCATTCACTATTTCATAATATATTGCGAAAGGCGTTAACTGAAGAAGGTATAGCCATTCTCAGCTGTGAGAGCCTTACTCAAGAGGATAAAGACTCGGCGAATCAATATTTTGAAAGCAGTATTTTCCCGGTACTTACACCATTAATGGTTGATGCAAGCCACCCTTTTCCACGCATGGCTAATTTGAGTCTAAATCTGGCTGTGGTGGTAGAAGATCCTGAAACAGGAACCGTACGATTTGCCCGAGTAAAAGTACCCGATAGCCTACCACGATTTGTAACAGTTACATCAGCCCATCAACCGCCGAGGGACCAATTAGTAAAAGTAATACCTCTTGAAGACGTGATAGCAGATAACCTTTCAACATTGTTTCCCGGGATGAAGATTGTTGGGCAGTATGGTTTTCGGATCACCCGGGATGGAGACTTTCCGATCAAGGAATCAGAAGCTGATGATCTCTTAGTTGCTGTCGAAACAGAAATCAGCAAACGACGCATCGATGGATTTGTCTGCCGCCTGGAGATTTCAGACTCGATGCCTGAATATTTACGCGATCAGTTAATCAAGGATTTGGGAGTACGTACTGAAGATGTTTTTGTAATCACAGGATTGATGAATCTAAAGGATTTGTTTTTCTTTACATCAATTAATCGCACAAGTTTAAAGTATCCTGAGTGGCAACCTGTCATACCGCCCCGAATCCGCGCAGCCATTGCTGTTCAAGCCAATCACCAGGATGCAGCAGCACCGCTAGATCTGTTTTCTGTGATTAGGGAGGGCGATGTACTCGTCCATCACCCTTATGACTCATTTAGCCAAACGGTTGAGTTATTCATTGCCAACGCGGCCGATGATCCGTGCGTTCTTGCAATCAAGATGACACTCTACAGAACATCAGGCGACTCGCCAATCATTCATTCTCTCATCCGTGCAGCCCGGAACAGAAAACAAGTAGTAGTATTGATAGAAGTACTGGCAAGATTTGATGAAGCCAATAATATAGAATGGGCCAAAAGGCTTGAACAGGCTGGAATTCATGTGGTATATGGTGTAATAGGACTAAAGACACACACCAAAACAACCTTGATAGTTAGAAAGGAGAACAACGCACTTGTTCGATACTGCCACATTGGCACAGGAAACTATAATTCAAAGACAGCGCGCTTATACACCGATATTGGCATATTGAGCTGTAGAGAAGAAATAGGTAGTGATCTTACTCACCTATTCAACTATCTAACAGGTTACTCAAGGCAGAAAGAATACAAGGCGTTATTGGTAGCGCCACTGACCTTGCGTACCGGGATGGAGAGTCTGATCAGAAGGGAAATAGCCATTGCTAAATCCGGTCACCCAGCGCACATCATCGCCAAGATGAATTCGCTTACAGATCTCAATATGATCGATTTGCTCTATGAGGCATCCAATGCTGGGGTAAGAATACAACTGATCATTAGGGGCGTCTGCTGCCTGAGGCCTGGTCTATCAGGGCTCAGTGAAAACATTGAGGTCATTAGCATCATCGGACGATTCCTAGAACACTCACGAATATTCTGGTTCAGGAATGACGGTGATGAATCCTTGTACATTGGTAGCGCTGACTGGATGACACGCAACCTGGATCGTCGCGTAGAGGCTGTCGTCCCTATAACCTCTAATGAGATACGCACTCAGCTCACTGAACTACTAAACGTGATGCTGACAGATAACCGACAAGCATGGGATCTCGATGTAAACGGGGACTGGCGCCAACGCAACCCAGCACCTGATGAAGAGGAACGGGCAACACAGGTTTTACTTATGGATAGAGCCAACCAGATCGATCAAATATGGATGAGTAGCGCCCCAGACGAAGAACTCCAGATTGCGGTTAGCGCTCTCAAGGAGAAGTTATGGCCATCCAATCCGTCATAAGCCACCCAGGTAAGGACAGCAGCATGACCAAGATGAGTCAGATAAAGAACCGAACTGAAGAACACGACCAGCAGAGTTCGAAACCAACCAAAGCCAGGGTTAATCAATCTGAAAGTCAATCAATCGCAGGACATCAATACATGCCGCATAGATTTCGTATATTCGTAATTGACTCAGGCTGGAAATCACCTGCCGCACAAGTTTTACGTGATAACTTCAGCATGATTCATACATTCCAGGACAGAGACCCATTTTATGTGCTAAGTCGTAAACAATCACAAGATATTATTCGAAGAAATCCGGTCCTTATTGGCAAGGATCCAATTATCCTCGTGCGTGATCTTGACGGTATATGAATGAGGATGGGCAGGTGTTCCATGGTTTTCATCTCAATCTTGGCTTAATCCACAGACCAGTTTGGGTTTTGGATGCCTTACGACAGTTCTTGCAATTCCTTACTGAACATCGAAGCAGCAGAAATATAGAACAGGATATTAGAAAGAAGTTACATCTTGATGGACTTATTGGCACCATCGAGGTAATTCGTGCCGGTGCTCAGGATGCACTATCTGGATGACTCTAATAAAAGGAGGAGTTAAATAAAATGAAGGAATATCGACCTTACTGACGACAACGCTATCGGCCATAGTGCTGACTGTTATGGCTATAGAGATCAAGCGACGCAGAAGGAAGCTACGTGAGATCTATGACGTATTGGACAGTGAACATCGTCACGTCGTCAATGAACTAGATGAAATGGTCAACAACGGGGAGATTAAGGCTTATACCTTGTTTCATACCCTACCGGATGATATCGAGCCATGATCATTCGCGCGTTACTCACTTCCTCTGTCTGGTTTATTCTACATATTTTATGACAAGGATATGAGAGTCTTTATATTCAAGGGGTACATTCGTCGACTCTCTATTTTGGCTGTAAATAGTCACTTCTGACGATAGGTCGCCTGACCTTTGCAATGCACCACTGGAATCTCCACACTCCTGATCATCAGCTGCAAAGGAGGAGCAGTGTGTCACCTGACGGTCGACTACTTTGCTATCAGCAATCAGAACTATGCCACCATCCCCCCCGGCATCCCTTATCACCTTGGCCAGATCCTGGTAGTAACTACTGAGGCGCCAGGCAAGATTGCGACGTACATCATGTATGACTCCGAGAATTCTATATTTGCGGGCTGGCATTCCCGTCACCCATAAATCAATCCCTGCAATTTGTTTTGGCATGACTGCCGTTGGCTCATTTTTCAGAAGCTGCAACTCTTCTGGTTTAATATAATTTCGGTAGCTATCAGGGTTACACCCCGTCAGACAGAATCCGATACATAG